>CAXBRX010000212.1:0-6190 GCA_963977835.1 uncultured Derxia sp. | reverse complement strand
TTCAGGATTTTTCGGAGCGAGCAAAGCGCTGCCTATTGCGGGGGCAGGCCACTCCGCATCCAAATCACGGGAGACAATCGTCTCTCTCCTCATCTATTCAAGCTCGCTGGTAATGGCATTGGCATTTATCGGCATTTCGTACTTTACGCTTAGCTAGAAACTCGGAAATCCAAATATGAGCCTCATCCGCACCGACTGGACCCGCGAGGAAATCACCGCGCTGTTCGATCTGCCGTTCAACGACCTGATGTTCGAGGCGCAGCGCCTGCACCGGTTGCATTTCGATCCGTCCGAAGTCCAGATCTCGACGCTCCTTTCGATCAAGACCGGCGGCTGCCCGGAGGACTGCGCGTACTGCCCGCAGAGCGCGAAGTACGACACCGGCGTCAAGGCCGAGAAGCTGATGGCGCTCGATGCGGTGCTGCGCGAGGCGCAGGCGGCGAAGGCGTCGGGCGCGAGCCGCTTCTGCATGGGCGCGGCGTGGCGGTCTCCGAAGGATCGCGACGTCGAGAACGTCTGCGCGATGGTCGAGGGCGTGAAGGCGCTCGGGCTCGAGACCTGCGCGACGCTCGGGATGCTGGACGCGAAGCAGGCGCAGCGGCTGAAGGATAGCGGCCTCGACTACTACAACCACAACCTCGACACCGCGCCCGAGCTCTACGGTGAGGTCATCGGCACCCGCACCTACCAAGACCGCCTCGACACGCTCAAGAATGTGCGCGCCGCCGGCATCAAGGTCTGTTGCGGCGGCATCGTGGGCCTGGGCGAAAGCCGCGCGCATCGCGCCGGTCTGCTCGCGCAACTCGCCAATCTCGATCCAGCGCCCGAATCGGTGCCGATCAACAACCTGGTGCGCGTGCCGGGCACACCGCTGGCCGACGCCGAACCGGTCGATCCGTTCGAACTCGTGCGCGTGATCGCGGCGGCGCGCATCACCATGCCGCATGCGCGCATCCGTTTGTCGGCCGGGCGGCGCGAACTCGGCGACGGCATCCAGGCGCTGTGCTTTCTGGCCGGCGCGAATTCCATCTTCTATGGCGACCGGCTGCTCGTCACGGGCAACACCGACGCCGAGGCGGACCGGCAATTGCTCGCGCGGCTGGATCTGCCCCTCACTTCGGAGATTTCCTCATGACTCGCCCTTTTCGCATCCTCGGCGTCCAGCAGATCGCCATCGGCGGTCCGTCGAAGGACCGGCTGCGCACCTTGTGGGTCGACATGTTCGGTCTGGAGATGACCGGCAATTTCAAGTCCGAGCGCGAGAATGTCGATGAAGACATTTGCGCGATGGGCAGCGGCGCGTTCAAGGTCGAGGTCGATCTGATGCAGCCGATGGACCCCGAGAAGAAGCCCGCGGTGCACACCACGCCGCTCAACCATGTGGGACTGTGGGTGGACGATCTGCCGGTCGCCGTGCAATGGCTGACCGCGCAAGGCGTGCGCTTTGCACCGGGCGGCATCCGCAAAGGCGCCGCCGGCTACGACATCTGCTTCATCCACCCCAAGGGCAATGAAGAACTGCCGATCGGCGGCGAAGGCGTGCTGATCGAACTCGTGCAGGCGCCGCCCGAAGTCGTCCAGGCGTTCAGCGCGCTCGCAGGCTGAACACTCCCGCCGCCGGCGCCGCGACGCTCAGGCGTTGCGCCGCTGCGGCAGCGGTTCGGTCGCAAACATCTTCGACAAAGCGCCGCGCAATCGCAGCGCCGCCGTCGCATAAGGCCCACGCGCCAGACCGGCGCGCACGGCCTCGCGGTCGCCACCCAGCGCAACCTCGGCGATGCTCGCGGCCTGCCGATGCAGTTCGGCGTGCCACATCAGCACATCGTCGAGTTCAGGCGCGCGGCCGAAGCGGTCGCGGGCTTCGCCGTGCAGCCATTGGCCCAAGGCGCTGGCATCGTCTCGGCTCACGGTCTGCGGATCCAATCCATTGGCCTGCGCATCCTCGAGCGCGGATTCGAACTGCCCTTTCCAGCGCATGTGATATTCGATCGCGACCGGCAGCGTCACCACGTCGGCGCGGCCAGCCGATGCACGCGGTGCCTGGATCTGGGTGATCGCCTCGGCTGCCGGCAACGGCGCATCGCCAGCGCCACCGAACAGACCGCGCATCCAACCGCCCAGTCCGCGCCGGAACATGCTCTTGCGCGCCGAGCGCACTTTGGCATCGGCCCCGCGCTCATACCGGCCGAAGTCCATGTCCTGCTTGAGAATGTGTTCGACCAGCCAGTCGCGCAGGAAATGCACGATGCTCAGATCGAGCGGGAATCCGGCCTGCAGCTTGCCGCGCTCTTGGGCGACGCGCGCGACGAAATCGTCGTGGATCTTCTTGTGCTCGCCGAAATGCGGATAGCGCGCAGCCGTCATGTAGCGTTCTTCGTCGGCGAAATGCTCGATGGTGTATTCCTCGAGCGCGCGCACGATGTCCTGCACCTGCGCTGAATTCGCGCGTTCGACCACGGCGCGATACGTCCGGTTGACGAGCATGAACAGGTTGCGATGCTGTTCATCCACTTCGGCAATGCCGTTACTGAAACGATCGTCCCAGCGGACGAGTTCGACGCTCACGACGATCTCCTCGATTTGTTACCTGCGTATGCGCTGCGTTTGCGAGTTCACGGGTTGAAAATACGCTGCGTTGCACGATGGTCGCGCCGCCCGGACCCGCTGAGCAAGCTGCAGTGCAGCTTGGCCGCCGCCAGGGCGTGATGAAATCATGCGTCGCACCATCCATGTGAATACCCGACAGCGCAGTAGTACTAAAAATGGGGGATCGGCAAACGTGATTCGCATTCATCTCGCCTTGCAAGGCGGCGGCTCGCACGGTGCCTTCACCTGGGGGGTGCTCGATCGTCTGCTCGAAGAACCGGCGCTCGAGATCGGTGCCTTGAGCGGCGCGAGCGCGGGTGCGATGAACGCCGTGGTGCTCGCGCATGGCCTGCTTCAAGGCGGGCGCGCGGGGGCCCGCGCCGCGCTGGCGCAGTTCTGGCAGGCGGTGGGGCAGCGCGCACCGTTCCGGGCCTGGTCGGACGACCCCGGTGCCTCCGCCGACGGCGTGCAGCCCGGTGCGCGTCTGGCCTGGAAGGCCTTGGCGCCCTGGATGCGCATGCTGTCGCCCTACCAGCTCAATCCGTTCGACATCAATCCGCTGCGCGACATCGTCGAAAGCCAGATCGATTTCGCCGCCTTGCGTGCGCACAGCCCGGTCGGACTGCACATCGCGACCACACGAGTCGCCAACGGCATGCTGCGTTTGTTCGGTGCCCACGAAATGAGCGCCGATGTCCTGCTCGCGTCGGCCTGTCTGCCGACCTTGCATCACGCCATCGAGATCGACGGCGAGGCCTATTGGGATGGCGGTCTGTCGGCCAACCCGCCGGTCTTTCCGCTGGTGTTCGACCGTCGCGCCGAAGACCTCGTCTTCGTCCTGCTCGATCCTTTTCCGCATGCCGAAGTGCCGCATACCCGCGAAGACATCGCCGAACGTCTGACCGACATCAGTTTCCACGCCGCGCTCTACACCGAGTTGCAGGCGCTCGCGCGCGCCCAGCACGAAGCGCGACAGAACGCCTTCGCCTTCGGCCGGCTCGAACGCCGGCTTGCACGTTTGCGCACCCATCGCATCGACGCGCAAGCCTTCATGAGCGGATTGGCGGCGCTCAGCAAGATCAACACCGACGCCGCTTTCATCGCGCGCCTGCACGAGGAAGGGCGGCGCAGCGCGGCCGACTGGCTGACGGCGCGCAGCAGTTCGCTCGGTCGCCGCTCGACCTTCGACCCGGCCAGCCTGACGGCCGCGCCGCCACCGCGCCCCCATACCGGCGGCGTGCGCGGCTGAATCGATCGCGCGCTGTCGAGCGCTCGGGGCGTCGCACCCGATCGAACCCATGCAAAATGCCGGGCTCACGTCCTGGAGAAAGTGCTGATGGTCTTGTCGTCGACGCGCGCCTTGCGCCTGCATGCCGGCCCGCGGGCGCGCGAGCACATTCGCGCCCATGGCTTGCGCCGCGAAGATGTGCGCGTGGTCTGCGGCGCGGCCGGCGGACCCAAAGGGCTGATTCTCAATGCGCTCGACCGCTACCTGTTCGGCACCTGGCTTGCCGGCAGCACGCATCCGGTCGATCTGATCGGCGCATCGATCGGCGCCTGGCGCATGGCGACCGCGGCCTTGCCGGATCCGGCCGCCGGCTTTGCACGCTTGGCCGACGATTACATCCATCAGACCTATCCGCTCGAGCCCGGCCGCACGCTGCCCACCGCGCGCCAGGTGACGCAAACCTTCGGCGACGAAATCCGGCAATTCTTCGCCGGCCACATCGCCGGCCTGCTGGCGCATCCGCGCTATCGCCTGCATTGGATGACCTCGCGCGGGCGGCATGTGCTCGCACGCGAAGGGCGCTTGCGTACGCCTGTGGGTTATGCCGGCGCGGCGCTGGCCAATGCCGTGCATCGGCGCGCGCTCGGTCTGTGGCTCGAACGCGTGGTGTTCTCCTCGCCGGGCGCGGTCTTGCCGGTGCGGCTTAACGATCTGCCGCATCGCTGCGTGACCTTGTCGGAACAGAATTTCGCGCCCGCGCTGCTGGCCTCGTGCTCGGTGCCGTTCGCGCTCGATGCGGTGCATGACATCCCCGGCGCGCCACGCGGCGCCTACTGGGACGGCGGCATCCTCGATTACCACCTGCATTGGGATTACCGCGCGCTGCCCGCGCCGGGCGTCGTGTTGTATCCGCATTTCCAGCGCGCGCTGGTGCCGGGTTGGCTCGACAAATCGCTCAAGTGGCGGCACACGTCCACGCCGTTTTTAGACAACACCATCGTCTTGGCACCGAACCCGGACTGGGTCAAGACTTTGCCCAACGGCAAACTGCCCGACCGCACCGACTTCAACCGATACGGCATGGACTTGGCCACGCGTGTGAAGGTTTGGAACACCGCCGCCAGCGCGGCGCAGCAGGCCGGGGCCCAGTTTGCCATTGGGATGCCGCCAACTCCACAGCAGTTGGAGATTGCCAAAAAAACTGGGCAGATGCCAGTGGTTGAGGGTGCTGGAAGATATTTTCAGGAGTCTTACAACAAGACTTCAGCCCACCTGCTAGGCACAAACATACTGGCTGATTTCCAGAATAGGCAGACAGACCGACTCAAGCGCATTGAGTCTGGTGAGCCAGTCAACTTAGACCAACTGAGGCGGGATATTCGGGATGACATTGATGGCAGCACTAGCGTACTGTCCACAATGGATCCTGCTACTGCAATCAGCTTCCGGGCGCAAATGTCAACTGTTGGCCATGCTGCATATAAGCAGGCACTTACATTTGATGAGAAAGCAAGGCAGGCTGCCTATCAGGTAGACATGGCTGCCGGATTGTCCAAGCTGACGCCGGTCATGGAAAATGTGATAGTTGAGTATGCCAAGTCTGGAGCAATGTCTGACGAACAGATCGAAATGGTCTTGACTGGCATGATTGAGCCGTATACCAATGGTGCATCTATCAGGATGGCTGGCGGCAACAAGTTTGCTCTTGAGGCCTGGAAGATCAAGGAAGAGGCCAAGAAAAATGCAATCATTGGCAAGTTAACAGACCGTGAATTTGCACCCACTGCAGGCGATGCATTCAAGAAACTGATGGCCGGTGATGCCGGTGAGTTGTCTGGCATCTACAAAAGTCTGAGCATTGATGACAAGAAGTCTATCCGCGAGACAATGATTAAGTCATACGCCGATGAGGAACAGGTGCGGAGAATCACTGAGGCAAATGAAAAGCATGAGAAAGATCAAAAGAAACATAAACTATCTCTTGAGTATTTGACCGCACCAGGCAAGAGAAAAAAAGAAATCGTCAATACATTGGTGGAAGATGGATCCATAACCTTGCAGATGGCAGAAGATCTGCTCAAGCCCAAGGATCCACCATCCAATCCAAGACTGTTTGGTGATTTGTTCTTCCAGATTCAGCGTGGCCAGATTGCCACCTTTGATCAGCTATTGCCATATGCAAGCAATATGAGCAAATCTGAATTTGAGTCATTGGTAAGAGCAACAGCAGATGACCAATCTCGCAAAGCAGTTCAACGCATTGACCGTGAGGCAGGCATCACTAGCGCGTACATAGATCCAGGCCCGGTTCGCACAGGAGTCAAAATCAAGTTGACTGACAAGTGGCTTGATGTAATGAAGCGTAAGGTTCAGGAT
>CAXBRX010000211.1:0-6212 GCA_963977835.1 uncultured Derxia sp. | reverse complement strand
CGGCGCCCGGCTGCTCGAGCCTGCCGGTCCGCGCGCCGTGTCGTTGCTCGCGGCCGAACTCGCCAATGCGCCGGCCCGCCGCATACCGCGGCTGCTGCGCGTGATCGGCGCTCTGGCCAATACCGATGCCTTGCCCATCCTGCGCGAATGCCTGGTACGGAACCGCAGCAGCGAGGAAGTCGCCATCGCGCTCGAAGCCCTGGGGCGATTCGGTTCGGCGGACGACCGCGACACGGCTCGAGGCAAACTCGGGGATGACGATGCACTGGTTCGCCAGCATGCGGCCATCTGCCTGGGACACATCGGCACGCCGGACGACGTGCCCGTGCCGAGGAAGGTGACTTTAAGGCTCAATAATCCGTTTCCCGCTGCTCGAAACCTCGACGAACCGCATGCGCAGCTCGTAGAGCACCTGCTCCATCATCTGGCGTTCCTCGGGGCTCAGGTTCCCGCGCGTCTTCTCCTCGATGAGCGCGAGGATGTCGATGATCTGCTGCGCGCCGGCGAGGTTGACCGGCGACGGCGTCCCGGTCGGCGCCGCGAAGACCGACAATGTCCGCGGGATGACCCGCGGCCCCGCCGGGACGACCGTGAAGCTCAGCGTCGAACGGGAGGGGGAGGGCGCCCCGCTCGAGTTCGTGCTGGTCCGCGAGGAGATCCAGCTGCGGAACGTCACCTACGCCGACCTCCTCGACGGCGGCATCGGCTACATCCGGCTCGAGCGCTTCTCGAACAACACCGGCGACGAGGTCGCCGCCGAGGGCGCGAGCGCGTAGTCCCAGGCGTCCCGGAGGGCGAGATGACGACGCGCGAGCTGGAGAGGACCTACACCGCGAAGGTGCGGGTGACGCCGGCGGGCGAGCTGTCGAGCGCCTCGGCCGCGCGCACGAAGCTGCCGGCCTCGACCACTTTGACGAACATCTCGATGGCACGTAATCGGTCGAGCATGGTCTGATCCGTCCGTTCAGCCAGAAGAAGGGATTGTTGCGCTGGCTGAAACCTTCGTTTTCATCCTAGCAGCTTCTTTTCGCAGCGCGGAATCCATACAGTAGCTGCACGCCGCTGGCCTCTTGCCAGCACGTTCGACACCATGACACGCCTACCCACCCTCTTTGTTTCGCACGGCTCGCCGATGCTGGCCGTGGAACCCGGCCAGACCGGTCCGGTCCTGGCCAATTTCGCCCACCACCTGCCGCCTTTGCGCGCGATCCTCGTCGTGTCGCCGCATTGGAGCACGCGCGGTGCCCGGGTCACGACGCGTGAACAACAAGAAGCCTGGCACGATTTCGGCGGCTTCCCGGCCGAGTTGTACGCCTTGCGCTACGGGCCGGTCGGCGCACCCTGGCTGGCTGAGCGCGTCATCGATCTGCTTGGTCAGGCCGGTCTGCCGGTCGAAGGCGATGCGCGCCGTCCGCTCGACCATGGCGCCTGGGTGCCCTTGCTGCACATGTATCCGGGCGCGCAAGTGCCGGTCGTGCAATTGTCTTTGTTGCCGCATCTGTCGCCGCAAAAACAATGGGCGATCGGCCGTGCGCTCGCGCCCTTGCGCGATGAAGGTGTCCTCGTCATCGGTTCGGGGTCGATCACCCACAACCTGGTCGAACTCGACTGGGCGCATGCCGGCGCTCCCGTGACCGGCTGGGCCGATGCCTTCCGGCATTGGATCGGTGAACGCTTGGCCGAGCATGATCTGCCGGCGCTGTTCGATTACCGTGCGCGGGCGCCGCATGCGGTGCGCGCACATCCGACCGACGAGCATCTGCTGCCCTTGTTCGTCGCACTCGGCGCGGCGGGCGACGACGCCGCGGTGACGCGCCTCGGCGATGAAGTCACGCATGCGAGCCTGGCAATGGATGCCTATGCCTTCGGCATGCCGGCCGTGGCCGAGATGCAGGCAGTGCAGCAAACCGAAAACGCGTAAGCACAACCGCGGCCACGCGCCGCATTCACCCTGGAGACCACGATGAAGCTTTATTTTTCGCCCGGTGCCTGTTCCTTGTCGCCGCACATCGCCCTCGAAGAAGCGGGCCTGCCCTATCAGGCCGAACGCGTCGACCTCAAGGCCAAGAAGACCGCGTCGGGCGGCGATTACCTGGCCGTGAATCCCAAGGGCCAGGTGCCGGTGCTGCAGCTCGACGACGGCAGCCTGCTGACCGAAGGCCCGGCCATCGTGCAATACATCGCCGACCAGGCACCGGCCAAGGCGCTCGCGCCGGCCTACGGCACGCAGGCGCGCTATCGCCTGATGGAATGGCTCAACTTCATCACCTCGGAGCTGCACAAAAGCTTCACGCCTTTGTTCAACCCGGCGTTCCCCGAAGACGGCAAGACCATCCAGCGCGAGGGCCTCGGGCGCCGGTTCGATTGGCTCGATGCCGAGTTGTCGCAGCGCACCTATCTGATGGGCGATCAATTCACCGTGGCCGATGGGTATTTGTTCACCGTGCTCGGCTGGGGCAAATACGTCGGCATCGATCTGGCGCGCTGGCCGGCGCTGGTCGCGTACACGCAACGCGTGGGCGCGCGACCCGGTGTGCATGCGGCCCTGGTGGCAGAAGGGTTGGTCAAGGCCTGAACGCCGGGGCGCTCACCGGGCCCTCCCGTTTGTAGCGTTTGGATGCATGTCATGGCTTGAGCGAGGCCGACGCAGCGCGTTAGCCTCGCTCACCATAACCACAAAGCATCCTCGGGAGGATCTCATGCGTTTCGCCATGCGCAGTATCGCCAGCCTTGTCGCCACGGCCTTGATCGGTGTGACGATGCCTTTGGCCCCAGCCCGTGCCGGCGTGATCGGCACCGAAGACGCGGTCGCGGCCGAAGCCTTGCGCATCGATCGCGACAGTTTGCGCGGCATTCTCGATCGGGAAGACGTGCGGGCCCAATTGCAATCCATGGGCGTCGATCCGGCCGCCGCGCAAGCGCGCGTCGCCACCATGACCGACGATGAAATCGCCCAGGTGCGCGGCCATCTCCAAGACCTGCCCGCAGGCGGCAGCGATGTGCTCGGCACCTTGTTCCTGGTCTTCATCATCCTGCTCGTGACCGACATCCTCGGTCTGACCAAAGTCTTCCCGTTCACGCGGTCGATTCGTTGACGTCGTCGCGCGCGTTCGCGCAGGTTCTGGCTGCGCTGCTGGTCGCGTTGCTCGCGGCCGGCTGCGCTGCGCCCCAGACCGGCGCCTTGCTCGGCGCGCGGCCGACCGATCTGCCGGCGCGCGCCCAGGTGAGCGACCTCGCGTTTTTCGCGCAGGAAGATTTCCAATGTGGGCCGGCTGCGCTCGCCGCGGTCATGCAGCATGCGGGCCGGACCGATGCGAACCCCGAGGCTTTGCGCCAGGCGGTCTTCGTGCCGGCGCGCGCGGGCAGTTTCACCGTCGAAATGCTGGCGGCGCCGCGCACCTGGGGCTTGCTGGCCGTGCGCACGCCGCCCGAACTCGATGCGGTGCTGCACGAGGTCGCGGCTGGCAACCCGGTCGTGGTGTTCCAGAACCTGAGCCTGCCCATCATGCCGATCTGGCATTACGCGGTGCTCGCCGGTTACGACCTCGACCGCGCCGAAGTCGTGATGAACTCCGGGACGCAGGAACATCAAACACTTTCGATGCATGCCTTCGAGCGCACCTGGGCGCGCGGCGAGTACTGGGCCATGACCGTGACCCCGCCCGATCGCCTGCCGGTGCGCGCGACCCGCATCGACATCGCCAAAGCGGCGGCGGCGCTCGAACACAGCGCACCGCAAGCCGCGTTGCAGACCTATGACGCGATGCTCGTGCGTTGGCCGGGCGACCGGCTGGCCTTGTTCGGCCGCGGCAATGTTTTGTACGCGCAGCAGCGTGTCGAGGCGGCGGCTGCAGCCTGGCAGGCTGCGGTCGACGCGTATCCCGATTTTGCCGACGCCTGGAACAATCTGGCCCAGGCCCGTTTCGAGTTGCATCAGCGCGCGGCCGCGCAAGCGGCGATCGACCGCGCCCTCGCCCTCGGCGGCCCCAAGGCCGCGCTCTACGAACAAACCCGCATTCAGATCAACGCCTCGCCTTGAAGGCGTGCGCGACGCCTGCGCGTGTGTCAATAATCCGGTTCAGCCAAAAACAAACCGGAGGAGACACCCATGCAAGGCTTGATGATGCAGATGCCCTTGTCGATTTCGTCGCTGATCGTGCATGCGGCGCGGCATTACGGCGATGTTGAGGTCGTGTCCAAGCGCGTCGAAGGCGATGTGCACCGCTACACCTACCGCGATCTGCATGCGCGCGCCAAGCGTCTGGCCAATGCCCTCGACACCCTGGGCGTGGCAAGCGGCGCACGCATCGGCACCCTGGCCTGGAACGGTTACCGCCATGTCGAAACCTATTACGGCGTCTCGGGCAGTGCGCGCGTATGCCACACCATCAACCCGCGCCTTTTCCCCGAGCAGATCGCCTGGATCATCGACGATGCGGCCGATCAATACGTGTTCTTCGACGCGACCTTCCTCGGCCTGGTCGAAGCCCTCGCGCCCAAATGCCCGCATGTGAAGGGCTGGGTGTTGTTCGCCGACCCCGAGCGCATGCCGGCCGCCAGCAGCATTCCCAATCTGCTGTGCTACGAAACCTTGCTGGCGCAGGCGAGCGCAGACTACGACTGGCCCGATTTCGACGAGAACGCCGCTTCGTCCTTGTGCTACACCTCGGGCACGACCGGCAATCCCAAAGGCGCGTTGTATTCGCATCGCTCGACGGTGCTGCATGCGTTCGCCGCGGCCCTGCCCGATGGCATGGGCTTGTCGGCGCATGAATGCATCGTGCCCGTGGTGCCGATGTTCCATGTGAACGCCTGGGGGCTGCCGTATGCCGCCTGCCTGACCGGTTGCAAACTGGTGCTGCCCGGCCCCCATCTCGACGGCAAATCGCTTTACGAATTGTTCGAGGCCGAAGGCGTGACGATGTCGGCCGGCGTGCCGACGATCTGGCTCGGCCTGTTGCAGCATGTGGTGAGCCAGCAGCTCAAATTCACGAGTTTCCGGCGCACCGTCATCGGCGGCTCGGCCTGTCCGCCCGCGATGATCCGCACTTTCCGCGAGCAATTCGGCGTCGAGGTCGTTCACGCCTGGGGCATGACCGAGTTGTCGCCGCTCGGCACGCTCTGCCATTTGCAGCGCAAGCACGATGCTTTGCCCGAGGCCGAGCAACAAGCCTTGCTCGCCAAGCAAGGCCATGTGCTGTACGGCGTCGACATGCGCATCGTCGGCGCCGACGGCGAGGACCTGCCCTGGGACGGCAAGGCCTTCGGCGATCTGCTGGTGCGCGGCCATTGGGTGATCGGCGAATACTTCAAAGGGCGCGGGACCGAACAGTTTTCGCAGGACGCGCAAGGCCGCACCTGGTTCGCCACCGGCGATGTCGCGACCATCGATGCCGATGCCTACATGCAGATCACCGACCGCAGCAAGGACGTCATCAAATCGGGCGGCGAATGGATCAGCTCGATCGATCTCGAAAACCTCGCGGTCTCGCATCCGGCGGTGGCCGAAGCTGCGGTGATCGGCGCGCGCCACCCGAAATGGGACGAGCGCCCGTTGCTGGTGGTGGTTAAAAAGCCGGGCGCCGAACTCACGCGCGACGAGCTCCTGCACTTCTATGAAGGCAAGGTCGCGAAATGGTGGATACCCGACGATGTGGTCTTCGTCGATCAATTGCCGCATACCGCGACCGGCAAGCTGTCCAAGCTGCGGCTGCGCGAACAATTGCAGCAATACGTGTTTCCGGCGGTGAAGGACGCCGCCCCGTCGCGTTGACCCCCGTAGCGCAGGTGTGCGCGGCATTCGCCCCGCGGTTTTCCCGACATCGCGGGTTACATCCGCGCGCAAGCCCTCACAGTTGGCCGGTCAACACCGGCCGCCACCGCCTCGTTGAACGGACATGCCAATCAAGGAGGCAGCCATGAAGACCAAGCAGTGGATGTTGGGCGCAATCGCAGTCGCCATCGGAGCCGCCAGCCTGCCCGCCTTCGCGCACGACCGCGACGGTTGGGGGCCGGAAGGCCGCCACGGCGGTTGGCATGACCGCGGCTGGCGCGACGAACGCGTCGTGTATCGCGAACGCGTGGTCGTGCGTGAACCCGCGCCTTATTACTACGGCCGCCCGGTTTACGGGCCCCCGCCTTACGTGGTGCCGCAACGCGTGATCTACGCGCCGCCGCCGGTGGTGGTCGCGCCCCCGCCCGTCTATGCCCCG
>CAXBRX010000210.1:0-6215 GCA_963977835.1 uncultured Derxia sp. | reverse complement strand
GTGGTCGATGTCCAAGGCGTCGGCTACGAGATCGATGTGCCGATGAGCACGTTTTTCAATCTGCCCGCACCGGGCGAAAACGTCTCGCTGCTCACGCATCTGGTGGTGCGCGAAGACGCCCATCTGCTCTACGGTTTTCTGACCCCGCCCGAACGCGCGACCTTTCGCGAATTGCTCAAGATCAGCGGCGTGGGCGCGCGCACCGCGCTCGCGGTGCTCTCGGGCATGTCGGTGCAAGAGCTGGCGCAGGCGGTCACGCTGCAAGAGGCCGCGCGCCTCGTCAAAGTGCCCGGCATCGGCAAGAAAACAGCCGAGCGTCTGTTGCTCGAACTCAAAGGCAAGCTCGGCGCCGACCTCGCCCAGGCCGGCGGCGGCGCACTAGTCGCCGATGCGAATGCCGACATCCTGCACGCGCTGATCGCGCTCGGCTATTCGGAGCGCGAAGCGCTGGCCGCAGTCAAGCCATTGCCCTCGGGCACCGGGGTGTCCGAGGGCATCAAACTCGCGCTCAAGTCGCTCGCCAAGGGGTGAAGCGAGCGACTTGCGCGCGTCGCCCAACTACTTGGGCTGATAGCCCGCCACCCCCATCTGCCAAAGCATGAAGGCGAACATGTCGGCACGTTCCTGGAGCACCTGGCTCTTGGTGTTGCCGATGCCGTGGCCCGATTGATAATCGAGCCGCAGCAAGATGGGCTTGCCGCTGGTGGTTGCGGCCATCAGGCGCGCGGCCGTCTTGGTGCTGTGCCAGACCTCGACGCGCGGATCGTTGGTGCCATGCGTGAGCAGCACGGCCGGATAGGCGGTGTTGGGTTGCACATGGTGGTAGGTGCTCATCGCGAGCAGCGCCTTGAAGCCAGCCTCATTGGTGCGGGTGCCGAATTCCGGGATGTTGGGCACGCCGTTGGGCGTGACTTCGGCACGCACCGCGTCGAGCACGCCCACCGCCGGGATCACCGCCGCAAACAAGTCGGGACGTTCGGTCATCGCACGGCCCACCAGAATGCCGCCGGCGCTGCCGCCCATGATGCCCAGGCGCTTGGGGTTGGTGTATTTCTGATTGATCAGATACTCGGCGCAAGCGATGAAGTCCTTCCAGGTGTTGGGCTTGGTCGCCTGGTACCCGGCCTTGTACCACTCCTGTCCATACACGCTCGAACCACGCGGATTGGCGATCGCATACACGCCGCCCGCATCGAGCCAGGCCAGCCGGCTGATCGAGTAATACGGCTCTTCGGTGATGCCGTAAGACGCGTAGCCGTACAACAGCGTCGGGTTGTTGCCGTCGAGCACGACGCCCTTCTTGTGGATGATGGACATCGGCACCAAGGCACCGTCGTAGCTCGGCACCTTGACTTCGGTCGCGACCACATCGTCGGGCGCATCGTAGGGCCCTTGCGGCTGCAGCCCGGTGTTGGCCACCTTGCCGTCGGCCGCCACGGTGTAGATCTGGCGCGCGCGGTTCCAGCCTTGCAGATCGAGCACCACGCCGGGCAGTTGCGGGTTGGCCGCGCTCGCGCCGCTTTCGTCTTCATTGAGCACGAACGAGCCTTGCACCGGCAGGGCGACCGGCGCGATCGCCGCACCATTCGCATACCCGCGCTTGTACAACTGTTTGACATTGCCTTCGCGCGCTTCGATGTACAGCGCATCCTTCGCGGCGGCAATGCCGGTGATCACGCGCTCGCTGGTCGGCACCACGACCTCGGCCTTGGCCAGATCGAAGCTGCCGATCGGCGCATGCAGCACCTGGGAGCGCGGCGCGCCCTTGTTCGAGAGCAGATACAGCCCGTCGTCGAAATACGCGATGCTCGTGATCTCGGCTTCGGCGCCGAACAATTTCTTCCAGCCCGGCTTGGCCTGGTTGATGGTCTTGACCGGCGCCACATAGACGGTGATTTCGCGCTGCACGCCGTTGGTGACGATGCCCAGCGCCCAATGGCCGTCATGGGTGATGCCCACGAACGGAATCTCGGCCGGCGTCATTTGCACGCCCGGCGTATGCAGGCCGAACATCGCATGCGTGGCGGGCGCGCCGCCCAGCGCCATGCGGAACACTTCCGAGCGCTGATACTTCTCGACCATCGGCATGCCCGGCTTGAGCACCTGCAAACGGTTCAGATAGAGGGTTTTGCCATCGGGTGCCCAAGACGGCGCGCCGAATTGCGCGCGGTCGACGGGCTTGCCCACGGCCTTGCCGGTCTGCACATCGACGATGTGCATGACCGCGTCTTCCGACCCCGCAGCCGAAACGCCGTAAGCCACATAGCGTCCATCGGGCGACGGGTTGAAGAAGTTGATCGCATGCGGCTTGCCGGTCGCTTTGCGCATCACTTCCGGGTCGAACAACAGCTTTTCGGGCCCGTTCAGGCCTTGGCGCGCAAACAGCTTGAATTGATCGTCATTGACGCCGCGCTTTTCATAGAACCACCAATCGCCGGTGGTCCGTGCCACGCCCGCAATCCGCGCCGACACCGCTTCGTCGTATTTGAGGATGTTCTTGTACATCGCCTCGCGCCCCGGGATCGCCTTGAGCGTCGCCCAGGCATGATCGCTTTGCGCCTTCATCCAGGCCGCGACCTCCGGGTCCTTGATGTTCTCCATGTATCGATAAGGGTCATCGACCTGGGTGCCGAAGAAGGTTTCGCTGACATTGCGCACCGGTGCGACGGGCAAGGTCTGCGCGCTGGCGGCGGTTGCGATCAGCAGACTCGCCGCAGCGGTGAGGTAAGGATGGGGCATGGGGTCTCCCGCGGGTTGGGTAAGTCGGGCAGGCTAGCGTCCGCCTGCCGCAGGCGTCAAACGCGCTGCGACGAAACCCGCCCCATGCCGACGAAGCCGGTGCGGGTGGTCCATAATCCGCCGCCATGACGATCGAACACGACAAGCTTGCGCCGCGCATCGTGAATCCGGCCCCGGCCTCGCCCAATGAAGAGGCGGTCGAACGCGCCTTGCGCCCCAAGGCGCTGGACGAGTACGTGGGCCAGGAAAAAATCCGCGGCCAGCTCGAGATCTTCATCGGCGCTGCGCGCAAACGCGCCGAGGCGCTCGATCATGTCCTGTTGTTCGGCCCGCCGGGCCTGGGCAAGACCACGCTCGCGCACATCGTCGCGCGCGAAATGGGCGTCAATCTGCGTCAAACCTCGGGTCCGGTGCTCGAACGCCCGGGCGATCTGGCCGCAATCCTGACCAATCTCGAAAAGAACGATGTCCTGTTCATCGACGAAATCCACCGCCTGTCGCCGGTCGTCGAAGAAATCCTGTATCCGGCGCTCGAAGACTTCCAGATCGACATCATGATCGGCGAAGGGCCGGCCGCGCGCAGCGTCAAGCTCGATCTGCAGCCCTTCACTCTGGTGGGCGCGACCACCCGCGCCGGCATGCTGACCAACCCTTTGCGCGACCGTTTCGGCATCGTCGCGCGGCTCGAGTTTTATACCGCGGCCGAATTGGCACGCATCGTCACCCGCAGCGCCGCCTTGCTCAATGCGCCGATCGACGCCGACGGCGCGCATGAAATCGCACGGCGCGCGCGCGGCACCCCACGCATCGCCAACCGGCTGTTGCGCCGGGTGCGCGACTTTGCCGAAGTCAAAAGCGATGGCCGCATCACCGCCAAGGTCAGCGACGCCGCACTGGTGATGCTCGATGTCGACCCGGTCGGCCTCGATGTCATGGACCGCAAGCTGCTCGAAGCTGTGTTGCACAAGTTTGCAGGCGGCCCGGTCGGGGTCGACAACCTCGCCGCGGCCATCGGCGAGGAACGCGACACCATCGAGGACGTGGTCGAACCCTATTTGATTCAACAGGGTTTTTTGCAAAGAACGCCGCGCGGACGGGTCGCAACGGCACTGGCTTATCAGCATTTCGGGCTCACCGCCCCGTCGGCCCAGCCCAACGGCGAACTTTGGTGAACCGCGGCAAACGCCGCGCTACATTTTCTTTCAAGCCATCGGGGCCACCCGTAGGAGTGGCCCCTAAGTGCTCAGTTAGAATCCGCAGCATGCCGACGAACGCCCCCGCGCATGCCATCGCAGTGCGTGTGTATTACGAGGATACCGACGCCGGCGGTGTCGTGTATTACGCCAACTACCTCAAATTCTTCGAACGCGCGCGCACCGAAATGCTGCGTGCGTGCGGCATCCGCCAGGACCAATGGCTGGCCGAATCGCGGATCGGGTTTGTCGTGCGCCATCTCGAAACCGACTACCGCGCGAGCGCGCGACTCGACGACGAACTGACCGTGACCGCCACGATCGAAAAACTCGGCGCCGCCAGCGTGGACTTCACGCAGCGTGCCCTGCGCGGCGACACGCTGCTCGCCACCGCGCGCGTGCGCGTGGCCTGTGTCGATTTCAACCGCCATCGCCCGACGCCCATTCCCGCTCCCATCGTCGCCGCGCTGTCGGCCTTCGTCGCCACGCCTGCCCCTGTCCAGCCATGAACGCCAACGCAGAATTGTCGATCGTCCACCTGGTGCTCAATGCGACCTTGATCGTCCAGGTCGTCATGGCCCTGTTGCTCATGATGTCGTTGTGGTCATGGACGACGATCTTCCGCAAATGGAGCGCCTTGCGCGAAACCAAGGCCAGCACCGGCAAATTCGAAAACGAATTCTGGTCGGGCGGCGACCTCGGCGCGCTCTACACCGCCACCACCGGTAAACGCGACCGCACCTGCGCGCTCGAACGCATTTTCGAGGCCGGCATGCGCGAATTCATGAAATGGCGTCAGCACCGCACCGGCAACGGCGACGCGACCGCCATGCTCGACGGCGCGCGCCGTGCCATGCGTGCCGCCTACCAGCGCGAAATGGACGCGCTCGAACGCAGCCTGCCCTTCCTCGCCAATGTCGGCTCGGTCTCGCCTTACATCGGCCTGTTCGGCACGGTCTGGGGGATCATGCATGCCTTCACCGGCCTGGCCAATGTCCAGCAGGCCACGCTCGCGAGCGTCGCGCCCGGCATCGCCGAAGCCCTGGTGGCCACCGCCATCGGCCTGTTCGCCGCGATTCCGGCCGTCGTCGCCTACAACCGCTATACCGCCGAATGCGATCGCCTCGCGACGCGTTTCGACAATTTCATCGACGAATTTTCCAACATCCTGCAGCGGCAGAAGTAAGCCATGGGCGCTTCGGTACAGGACTCCGGTCGATCCCGCAAACGGCGCACCATCGCCGAGATCAATGTCGTGCCTTACATCGACGTGATGCTGGTGCTGCTGATCATCTTCATGGTGACCGCGCCGTTCGTGAACCCGGCGGTGGTCGATCTGCCGAGCGTCGCGCGCTCGTCCATCTTGGGCGTCCGCATGAACGGCAACCGGCTGGTCGCGAGGCCGTAGATCACCGCGCGGCCCACCGTGTAGGTCAGCGCGAGGCCTGCTAGCGACGCGCCGACGCTCTGCCGGAAGGTGCAGCGCACGCGGTCGAAGTACAGGCCGAACGAGTAGAGCAGCTTGAACACGAAGATGCCGATGGTCGGCAGGATGAACTCGGCCGGCGGCAGGCCGACCGGCTTCAGCCCGAACAGTGGCGGCACCAGCACGCCGGCGGAACCGGCCATCGGCTCGACGATCACGGCGGCGATGTTGCTGGCATCGTGCAGCGCGATGATACGTGTTTCCAGCTCATCCGCCAGATGCGCGCCCCCTTCCGGCTCGCCGCGCGAGAAGGCGTTTTCCTTAAGGTTGTGGGTGTGCGGCAGATGATCGACGCGCGGTAGCAGGCTGCCGTACATTTTGGGGTTTGCAGGCATGCCACCGACGGAAATGCCGCCGAACCCCACGCCGTGATAGCCGCGTTCGCGCCCAATGAACACATTGCGGTGGCCTTCGCCGCGCGCGCGGTGATAAGCGAGCGCAATTTTAAGCGCCGTGTCAACCGCCTCGGATCCGGAGTTGCAAAAGAACACATGGTCGATGTCGCCCGGCAGCATGGCCGCTACGCGTGTGGCCACGCGAAACGAGCCGGGATGTCCCATCTGGAAACCGGGCGCGTAGTCCATGGTCTCGGCCTGCTTCTTGACGGCCTCAACGATTTTCGCACGGCAGTGGCCGGCGTTGGCGCACCACAGGCCGGAGGTGCCGTCGAGCACCTGACGGCCATCGTCGGTGACGTAGTGCATGTCCTTCGCGCCGACGAACAGCCGTGGCGCCGCCTTGAAGGCGCGATTGGCTGGGATAAAGGAAGAAAACGAGCGGAAGCGCATTGAAAGGCT
>CAXBRX010000209.1:0-6236 GCA_963977835.1 uncultured Derxia sp. | reverse complement strand
CTCTGCCAGGTGGATGGTTCGAGCTTCCCGGCGCTGATCCGCCTGCCGGTTGAAGCGGATGGAGAGCCGAACCTCATGGGCCTGCCGCAGCGACCGGGATCGACATCCCGGATTGCTACCGTTTATCCGGGTGGAGCTTGCCGTGAAATGGCCGTCGCCCCCTTGCGTTAGGGATTGAAGCCGAATGGCGGAAACGCGCCAGGGGCGTGGTTCCGGCGCAGCCGAAAGCCCGGCCCGAAGGGCAACGCCCAAGCCTTCCCTGCCTCCTGCCGTATTGACATTGTGGATACGAGCACTCATATTGCGATCATGACCAAAGCTCGTATCGCCCCTTCGGACTCTGCCCGTTCTGCGACCACCGCCGTTGCAGGTCGTGCCTCTGCGGCTGACACCAAGGGCAGCATCAATCTGCGGATCGAGACTGGCACGCGCCAGCTCATCGACGATGCGGCGGCGGTGCTCGGCAAGACGCGCACCGAGTTCATGGTGGAAAGCGCCCGGCGGCAAGCGGTCGATGTGCTGCTCGACCAGCGCTTGTTCACGCTCGACCCCGAGCGCTACGACGCCTTCATGCAAGCGCTCGACCGTGCCACGCAAGCGGTTGCGCGCAGAGAGTTTCACATCGCGGTCTTCGACCAGCAGGATGGACGAGGATTTGACGAAGGCCATGACCTCGGCGCCGACGGCGAGGCCCAGATTGAGCGCCGATTCGCTCGTGACGAGCGCGGTCAGCGTCAGACCGTCGCCGAGATCGAGCACGACTTCGCAATCGACCGCGCCCTGGCGCAATTGCGAGATGGCGCCCGCGAACTGGTTGCGCGCGCTGGCCTTGGTCGACAAACGCCGCAACAACTGGCGAAAACTGCGGATGTCGCCCGCGTCGTCGCCTTCGATGCTGCCCGACAAACGGTCGATCGCGCCCTGGTATTCGGCTTCGAGCGCGCGATAGAACGCGACCAGACGTTTGCCGTACTCGGTGAGCGCGGTGCCGCCGCCATGGCGCCCGCCGGTGGTCCGCACCACGAGCGGTTCGGGCGCGAGGTTGTTCATCGCGTCGATCGCGTCCCAGGCCGCCTTGTACGACAAGGGCACTTCCTTGGCTGCGCGCGAGATCGAGCCGAAGGCGTCGATCTGTTCGAGCAGGCGGATGCGGGTATCGCCCAGGAAATTGCCGAACCCGGTGTCGACCCCGAAGCGGCCGATCAATTTCGCGGGGGATGAAGTCATGTCTGCCTTGGACGATCGGTACACAAACGCACTTCGGTCACGCGCACGCATCGTTATGGTGGCGTCTAGCGAGCGCCTGCGATTAGAGTGCGAACCCGGTGCGATATGAATCTAAGCATACAACGTGCCGCGCCAGTGAACACCATCCAAAAGAACGAAGGGAAGGCCATGAAGATCAGTGCACGCAACGTATTCGAAGGCAAGGTCAGCGCGCTCAAGGAAGGACCGATCAATGCCGAGGTCGAATTGACGACCGCCGGCGGCGACCGGATCGTCGCCATCATCACCGACACTTCGGTGCGCTCGCTCGGCATCGCGGTCGGCAAGCCCGCGGTCGCCGTCGTGAAGGCCTCGGCCATCACCTTGCTGCCGCCGAAGAGCCCCTACCGTTTCACCGCGCGCAACCAGCTCGCCGGCACGATCGCAAGCGTGGTCAAGGGCGCGATCAATTCCCAAGTCGTCATCACGCTTCAAGGCGGCGGCAGCTTGAGTGCGGTGGTCACCAACGACGCCATCGGCGATCTCGACCTCAAGACCGGCGCCGGCATCACAGCCTTGTTCAAGGCCGGCCAGGTATTGCTCGGCGTTCCGGCCTGAACCACGGCGGCCGGCGCCGGCACCCGCCGCGGCGGCCGCCTCGGCAACTCTCCCCACGCGTCGGCATTGCGACAATCGTTGTATAGGTTTGTACATTTCGCAGCCAGACATGGTGGCATTTGGGCGCCCGAACCATGGCTTGCGGCGTGGAGAAGCCCCAAAAGTGACTGGCACGCAATTTGAGTAAGGCTGCGAGCATCGATATATAAACACCGACATATCCAAATCAAACCCGGGTTGTCGGTCCTCCCTCACGCTAGGGTCCAACATGCTTGCACTGTCTGTCTTTCCCCATGCGCGCACCTGGCGGCGCCTGATGCTTGCGATGCTGCTGGCGATCGCCACGGCATCGGCCAGCGCGCGCGAAATCGTCGACATGGTCGGCCGCAAGGTCGTCGTGCCCGATCGCATCACGCGCGCCTTGAGCGCCGCGCCGCCGATCGCGGTCCTGCAGTACGCGCTCGCGCGCGACACGATGGTCGGGCTCAACCTCGGCTTCCAGCCCGGCGACCTGCCCTACATCGATCCGCGTGTCGCGGCCCTGCCCGTCATCGGCAGCGCGTTCAGCGCCGGGCGCATGATCAACCCCGAGACCGCGATGAGTCTGAAGCCCGACATCATCCTGGCCTGGCAGAACCCGACCGTCGATCGCGCACGCATCGAAGAGAATTTCGCCAAGACCGGCATCCCGGTGGTCTTCATCAAACTCGATGATCTGCGCGACTGGCCCGCGGGGCTCGAATTCGTCGGCGCCTTGCTCGGCCGCGAGGCGCGCGCCAAGCTGCTCGCCGACGATCTGCGCGCTTCGCTCGCCAAGGTCGACCAGGCGCTCGGTGCGATGCCCGACGCCGAACGCGTGCGCGTGTACTACGCCGAATCGCCCGACGGCCTCGCCACCGATTGCCATCATTCGTTCCATACCGAGGCCATCGAACTCGCGCGCGGCTATAACGTTTACCGCTGCGAGCAGCGCGAGCACACCGGCATGGAGCGCGTGAGCCTCGAACAGGTGATCGCCTTCGACCCACAGGTGATTCTGGTGCAAGACCCGGCCTTTTTGCCCGTGGTGCGCAACGACGCGCGCTGGAAGAACCTCAGTGCGGTGCGCAACGGCCGCATCGTCGCGATCCCGCGCTCGCCGTTCAACTGGATCGACCGCCCGCCGTCCTTGATGCGCGCGCTCGGCATGCAATGGCTCGCCAATCAGCTTTATCCGGCGCGCTATCCGCTGCATCTGCGCATGGAAGTGCGCCGTTTCTACAAGCTGTATCTCGACCTCGATCTGAGCGACGCCGACCTCGCGCGCCTGCTCGATTCCAACACCCCACCCGCATCGGAGGGCAATGCCCATGTGCACCACCACGCAGCAGCAAGCTGACGCCGACCAACACGCTTGTGAACACCATGGCAGCTCGGCCATGCCGCATGCCGCCCCCGCGGGCGCGCCACGTGCCTGCGGTTGCGGCGGCGGCGCGCAAGGCATGCAAGTCGGCGAAGCCGTGCGTTGGGTCGATGCCAAGAGCGAAATGGAATTTCCTGCAGTGCCGTTTCCGTCGAAGCGCGTCTTCGCCGTCGCGGGTGAAGCCAAGCTCCGCGCCTTGGTCGCGCGCCATCACGAGCGCCTGCTCGCCACGCCGATCGCAGGGCTGTACCCGAGCGATCCCGAGCGCTTTGCGCACGCGGTGACGAAGGCAGCCGATTACGCGGTCGAAGCCACCGGCGGGCCGGCGGCCTTCACGCCGGTGAATGGCAACACCTGCATGCGCAACCGCCATTTCCCGTTCACGATCGACGAAGCCGCGCGCGAAATCTGGCTCGGCCAGCTCTGGCTGTCATTCGACGAAGTCGGCTTTCCGGTCGAGGTGCGCGAGGAATACTGGAACTGGCAGGAGGCGATGTCGATCCGCATGATCAACCGCCGCACCACCAAGGCCGCGCCGCGCCGCGTGAGCTATGCCGAAGCGGTCGGCGTATTCGGCGCGCCGGCCGCCGCACCCGCCGCCAAGACCGGCTGCGGATGCGGTTGCGGACATCATTGACGAGGCTTCAGAACTTCGCGCGCAAGGTGAGCGAGAAGTTGCGCGGATCGCCGTAGGTGTTGTAGGTGTTGGTGCCACCCAGGCGCGTGTAGTAGGTCCGGTCGAACAAGTTGTTGGCGTTGAATTGCAAGCTCAGGTTGTGCGCGATCGGGTAGCTCGCGTAGGCGTTCCAGACCGCGTAGCCGCCTTGGCGCCGGATCGAGGCGGTGCCGTTGTTGGCCATGCTGCCGCTCACGATGTTGCTGCCCAGGCCCACCGACAAGCCCGTCAGCTTGCCTTCGCTGAAGTCGTGCGTGCCCCAGAACTTGAAGGTATGGCGCGGCTCCCAGGTGTCCCAATTGAGGCCTTGGTTGTTCTTGTCGACCGCGTAGATGGTGTCCAAGCGCGTATAGCCGGCTTGCAGATTCCAGCCACGCGCTGGGCTGCCCGATACTTCGGCTTCCCATCCTTTGGATTCGACCTTGCCACGATTGAGATAAAAGCCGGGGTTGGCCGCGTCGGCGTAGGCGCGGTTCACGTCGTTGAGTCTGAACACCGCGAGCGATGCGATGAGTTTGCCGTCGAAGAACTCACCTTTGCTGCCGAGCTCGTACTGCTCACCGCGGCGCGGATCGAGTGGTTGTCCGTTGGCTTTGAGGCTGCTCGTCGGCACGAAGATCTCGGCGTAACCCAGGTAGGCGGAGATGTTCTTGCTCACGTCATAGACCAAGGCGCCGTTGGGCGTGAATTCGTCATTGGTCTTGGCGCCGCTCTTCCAAAACGTTGCGGCCACAGTGGCCGGCGTTCCCGAACGCGACTTCGCGTAGTAGTCGCTCAAGCGCCCACCGACGACAGCCGTCAACGGATCCGCCAAGCTCAGGCGCAATTGGGTGTAGAAGCCGGTCTGCTCGGTTGAACTGTCCCCCGCGAGGTTGTAGGCGCTGAAGAAATTCGGCACCAGATTGGGCGAGCCGAACGGCACGCCGTTGATGCTGCTGGCTTTGACGCCTTCGTAATCGTAGGTGTAGCGGTCGAAGTTGTAGCCCGCGATCAATTCATGGGTGCGTCCCAGCAAGGCGAACTTGCCCGCCACGAACAGATCGGCCGCGTCGCGGTGGTATTCGTAATCGTAGGCACGGCGCGCATAGGGCAAGGTGCCCGTCGCGCTCACACCATCGGTCGGATACGAGTCCTTGAAGTAAAAGCCTTGATCGCGACTGATCAAACGCGCACGCAACTTCCATTCGCTATTGAAGCGATGTTCGTATTCAGCGATCACATCCTTGGTGTCCCAGTGGTAATGGGTCCAATCGGGGTAGGGATTGGTCGAACGGCTGACGTTCAACAAAGCCCCGGTGACGGCGCTGGCAGGCAGGCCGGAATATGGCGATTGCGTGATGTCGTTTTGATAGGTCAGCGCGAGCGACACTGTATCGGACGGGGTGATGTCCCAGTCGAGATCGCCGTAGGCCACATATTTTTCGTTGTGCGTGCGATCGTAAAAGTAATGCCGGTTCTGGGCGACGACCACCGCGCGCCCGCGCACGGTCTTGTCTTCGTTGAGCGGGCCGGTCACATCGGCAACCGCCCGATATTGATTCCAACTGCCGAGCGTCACCGAACCTTCGAGCGCGGTGGTGTCCTGGCCGCGCTTGCGCACAAGGTTCACGCTGCCGCCGAGATCGCTGCTGCCCTGGAAAAGACCGGAGGGCCCGCGTAGGACCTCGACCCGCTCGAGGATCGCAAGATCGATCTGCTGATAGCCCGACAAAGCGCCATACGTCGGAATGCCGTCGTTCATCAAGCCGAGCGAGTAGCCGCGCGACCAGTACTGACTCTGCGTCGTATCGTTGGCGATGACGGTGATGCCCGGTGTCTGAATGAGCGCGTCTGCCACCGTGACGAGGTTCTGTTCCTTGATGCGCTCTTGCGTGATGACGGAGACCGAGCCGGGAATTTCCTTGAGGCTGCGTTCTTCCTTGCCGCCCACGCTGGCCTTGCTCACATAGCTCGTGTTGCCCTTGCCTTCGACATGCACGGGGGTGAGCACATGCGTGGGGGCGTCTGCGGACGCCGCCGGGGTTTGCGCCGCGGGCGTGGTGGGTGTGCTCGCGCCGCTGGTGTCGGCGGGCGCGGTCGTCGGTGCGGGGGTGACGGTGTCGGCCGCGTGCGCGAACCCCGCGCTGGCGCCAAAGACGAGCGCGACCAAGGCGCTCAAGGGTTGCCGACGAAACTTCGATTCGATGGACATGCGATTCCTCTGAAACCTGCAATGCAGATGTGCGTGTGTTGATGCCGCAGCACTGGCCGGCAGGCCAGGTGCGGAGGCGGCGCAGCGTCAGCAGCGACGCGGCGCGGCAATGCGCAGATGGTTCAGGCGAGGAAAGGAGGCGC
>CAXBRX010000208.1:0-6246 GCA_963977835.1 uncultured Derxia sp. | reverse complement strand
CGTTTGACCAGATCGCCGGTCTTGAACCACCCCTCGTGAAACGCGGCCCTGGTTTGCTCGGCATCGCGAAAGTACCCCTGCATCACGATGGGCGTCTTCACCCACATTTCGCCTTCGACGTCATCGGCGACATCGTAGCCGTTGTCATCCACCACGCGGCATTGCGCCCATGGGCGCGTTGCTCCAGCCACTGCACCCGCTTGGACCAGTCGGCGCAACTCAGCGCGTTGCCCGCGGCCCCGCCCAGATCGGAGACATCGTCGCCGTTGTCGGCGCTGCGCGCTTGGGCGCGCTCGCGCCACCACTCGGCGATCGGGCCCGCATGGACTGGCGCTCCGACCAACAGCGCGAGCAACAAGACAAGGGCAAGGCGGCAACGTGAAAGCATGGTGGCGCGTGGAAGGAAAGGGCGGGGCTTGGCGACGACCCAGTGTACGCAATCACGGCGTATTGCCGCGCGCGGTTTGGTTACGGCAGATGAACCAAGGCGCGGACCACGGCGTACATGCCGGCCGTGACCCGTCATGCGGCTGTCGTCCGGCGGCGGCCTTGTTTGACGCCTCATGGCAGCACTCAATGAGCCTCATAGAAAATTTTGCTTTGCCCTGAACTCGCAAGATTTCTAGACTGGCCCCCGCACTTGACCGACACACTCCAAAGACGGGAAGAGACCATGCCTAACGAAATGCAATGCCCATTCCACGAAGCGCCGCAACAGGCCCGCAACGCCGCATCCGGCAACCGGACCTGGTGGCCCGATCAACTGAACCTCGCCCTCTTGCACGAGCATTCGCCGCGCGCCAATCCGCTCGGCGCGGGCTTCGATTACGCGCAAGCCTTCGCGGCGCTCGACCTCGACGCCGTCGTGCGCGATCTGCATGCGCTCATGACCGACTCGCAAGATTGGTGGCCGGCCGATTACGGCCATTACGGTCCGTTGTTCATCCGCATGGCCTGGCATTCGGCCGGCACCTATCGCGTGGCCGATGGCCGCGGCGGCGCGGGCCAGGGCGCGCAACGCTTCGCGCCGCTCAATAGCTGGCCCGACAACGCCAACCTCGACAAGGCGCGCCGCTTGTTGTGGCCCATCAAGCAGAAATACGGCAACGCGATTTCGTGGGCCGATCTGATGATCCTCGCCGGCAATGTCGCGCTCGAATCGATGGGCTTCAAGACCTTCGGCTTCGCGGGCGGGCGGCCCGACATCTGGGAACCCGGCGACGACACGTATTGGGGGCCGGAAACCAAATGGCTCGCGTCGAGCCAGGAACCGAACAGCCGCTACAAGGGCGAGCGCGAACTCGACAATCCGTTGGCCGCGGTGCAGATGGGGCTCATTTACGTGAACCCCGAAGGCCCGGACGGCAATCCCGACCCGGTGGCCTCGGCGCGCGACATCCGCGAAACCTTCGCGCGCATGGCGATGGACGACGAAGAAACCGTGGCCTTGATCGCGGGCGGGCATACCTTCGGCAAGACCCACGGCGCGGGGCCGGCGAGCAACATCGGGGCGGAACCCGAAGCGGCCGGCATCGAAGAGCAAGGCCTCGGCTGGCGCAGCCAATACGGCTCCGGTGTCGGGGTGCATGCGATCACCAGCGGCCTCGAAGGCGCGTGGAAGGCCACGCCCACGCGCTGGGACATGGGTTATCTGGAAACCTTGTTCGGCTATGAATGGGAGCTGACCAAGAGCCCGGCCGGCGCGCACCAATGGAAGCCCGAAGGCAATGCGGGCGCGGGGACGGTGCCCGATGCGCACGACCCCAAGCAACGCCATGCGCCGATGATGCTCACCTCCGATTTGGCGCTGCGCTACGACCCGGCCTACGAAAAGATCGCGCGCCGCTTCCTTGCCAATCCCGATGCTTTTGCCGATGCCTTTGCGCGCGCCTGGTTCAAGCTGACCCATCGCGACATGGGGCCGCGTGCGCGTTACCTCGGCAAGCAGGTGCCCACCGAGGCCTTGATCTGGCAAGACCCTTTGCCCGCGGTCGATCATCCGCTCGTCGATGCGAGGGACGTGGCTGCACTCAAGGCGCGTGTGCTCGCCACCGGCTTGACCGTGCCGCAACTGGTGCGCGCCGCCTGGGCCTCGGCCTCGACCTTCCGCAGCAGCGACAAACGCGGCGGCGCCAACGGCGCGCGCATCCGGCTCGCGCCGCAAAAAGATTGGGCGGTCAATCAACCGGCCGAATTGACCCAGGTGCTGGCCGCGCTCGAAGCGGTGCAACGCGAATTCAATGCCGCGCAAAAGAACGGCAAGAAGATCTCGCTGGCCGACCTCATC
This sequence comes from uncultured Derxia sp., assembly GCA_963977835.1. GTDB lineage: Bacteria > Pseudomonadota > Gammaproteobacteria > Burkholderiales > Burkholderiaceae_E > CAXBRX01. The sequence continues at coordinate 3,959 of CAXBRX010000208.1, read as the reverse complement.
GTGCTGGCGGGCGGCGCCGCGGTGGAAGCGGCGGCCAAGGCGGCGGGCCGGACCGTGACGGTGCCGTTCACGCCCGGCCGCACCGACGCCACGCCCGAGCAGACCGACGTCGCATCGTTCGCGGTGCTCGAACCCAAGGCCGATGCCTTCCGCAATTACGTCCGGCCCGAGCTCGCGCACTACGCGGCCGAATTGCTGGTGGACAAGGCGCAATTGCTGAGCTTGAGCGCGCCCGAAATGACGGTGTTGCTGGGCGGCCTGCGCGTGCTCGGCGCGAACGCAGGCGAGGCCAAGCACGGCGTGTTCACGCAGCGCGTGGGCGCATTGACCAACGACTTCTTCGTTCATCTGCTCGACATGGGCACGGCCTGGACGCGCTCGACCGATGGCGTGCTCGAAGGCCGCGATCGCAAGACCGGCGCGGTGAAATGGACGGCGACCGTGGTCGATCTGGTGTTCGGCTCCAACGCGCAATTGCGTGCGGTGGCCGAGGTCTATGCCCAGGCCGGTGCCGAAGAAAAATTCGTGCGCGATTTCGTCGCCGCCTGGACCAAGGTGATGGAGCTCGACCGCTTCGATCTGCGCTGAACTTGATGAATCGACGAACAGGAGAAATGCGATGTCTGTGAATGTGCTTTACACCGCGCATGCCACCGCCAACGGCGGACGCAACGGCCATACCGAATCGAGCGACAAGCTTGTGAGCGTCGATTTGTCGGTGCCCAAGGCCATGGGCGGCCCGGGCAAGCCCGGCACCACCACGCCCGAAGATTTGTTCGCGGCCGGTTACGCGGCCTGCTTCGGCGGCGCGTGCGAATACATGGGCGTGCAGATGAAGCTCAAGCCGCGCGCGGTCGGCGTCGTCGCGGCGGTGTCCATCGGCACCGTGCCCACGGGCGGGCTCGGCCTCAAGGTGGAACTGGATGTGACGGTCGATGGTTTGTCGCAAGCCGACGCGGAAAAGATCGTTGCGGCTGGCCATGCGTTCTGCCCGTATTCGCGCGCCATCCAGGGCAATGTCGAGGTCGGCCTCAAGGTGACGGCGCGGCCTTGAACACAGCCGGCTTCAGGGCCGGCGCCGACGCAGTGCTTGAAAGGCGTCGAGCTCCCATTCGCGCGCGGCGATGAGGAGCCCGACGCCGCGTCGTTTGGAAAGACCGACGGCCAGGCTTTCCTCGTGGAACTCGGCAAAGCGATCGCGCAGCTTGCGCAATTCGGTCTGCAATTTGGCCAGCGCCGGTTCGCTCAGCATGCCGTGGGTGAAGCTGAAGGCTTCGTGCTCGCCCATGAACGGGCTCGCCAGAAATTGCCGCATGCCCACGTCTTTGAAAAAGGTCTGAATCGGCCCTTGCGGCAACCAGTTGAAATCGCGCGCGACATTCAAGCGCACGCGGTTGCCCGGCAGCAGGTCGATCAGGCGCAGACGATCGAGCCGCGCGAGGCGATGGATGACCTCGGTTTCGCTCACGGTGTAAGTCGCGACGATGTCGTGGATCGACCAATGATTGAGCGTGCAGACCGTTACGAGCAAGAGCTTGGCGTCGCGCACGAGTTCGCGCTCTTGCGCCTGTTCGAGCGCGCGCAGGCGTTCACTGCCGGTGGCGGCTTCCTGCGCCAGTTCGGCCACCGTGAGCCCGAGCAACCGCGCCACATCGGCGAGCCGGTCGAGCGTCAGGCGCTTGACGGAGAACATGCGCTTCACGCTCGCCTCGGACACTTCGAGCGCCACGGCGACGTCTTTGTAGGTGAGCCCGCGTTGTTTGAGCAGGCGTTTGACGCAATCGACGAGTTGAGTGGCTTCGGACATGGGTATCAAAAAACGATACTTGAAGGGCGAAAAGATGCGACATCCTACGCCGATGGTTGAAGAAAAATAGACGCATGCAAGACTGCCGGCATTCAACGAACCGAGGAGATCGTGATGCCGATGCATCAACCATCCATGCGCGTGCTGGCGGCGGCGCTCGCCGTGCTGTTGGCCGCCGAGGCTCATGCGGGCGAGGCGCCCCATGACGCCCCCACCGCCTGCACGCAAGCGGCCGCGGCCGCGCCATTGCAAGTAGGGGACATCGTCTTCATCCATGTGAAGCCGTTGCCGTTCGAGGTGGTGTCGGAGGCGACGCGCAGTTGGGTCAATCATGTCGGCATCGTGGTCGACACTTCGGGCGCTGAGCCGGTCATTGCCGAAAGCACTTTTCCGTGGTCGAAGAAGACGCCGTGGTCGTGCTTCATTGCGCGGTCCGCGCATGGGCGGTACGCGGTCAAACGGCTGAGTACGCCGCTCACGCCAGCGCAGCAAGAGGCCATCGTCGCGCAAAGCGAGCGGCGTCTGGGCGTGTTCTACGACACCGGCTTCAACCTCGCATCGAAGCGGCAATTTTGTTCGCGCTTTGTTTACGAGGTGCTGCGCGACGGCGCCGGGGCGACCGTCGGCGAGGTCGAATCGTTCAAGACTTTGTTCGCGCACAACCCGGCGGCGAGTCTCACCTTCTGGCGCTGGTGGTTCTTCGGGGCTATCCCGTGGGAACGCAGCACCGTCACGCCCGACAGCGTGTTCCGCAGCGCGGCCTTGCAGACGGTGGTCGAGTCGGCGGGGGATTGAGGCGGTTGACGCCGGCTCAATACTTCGATTATTGTAGAAATACAGATTGAGCGAGCCGCCATGAAATCCACCGATCCCGACGAACTCACCGCCCGGTATGCCGACATGCTGTCCGCCATGGGCACCGAGCCGCGCTTGCGCATCGTGCGCCTGTTGTTGAGCGCGCATCCCGAGGGCTTGGTGGTAGGCGACATCGCCGCCGAACTCGGCATCGCCAATTCCACGCTGTCGCACCACCTCGACAAGCTGCGCAACGAAGACCTGGTGGCGGTGCGCCGCGAAGGCACCTTCCTTTGGTATTCGGCCAATACCCAGGCGCTGGAGGAGTTGCTGTCCTTCCTGTACGCCGAATGCTGTACGCGCAACAAGGTGGTCGAGCCGCGCAAGATCGTCTGTTGCAAATGATCGTCACGAACCCTCGGAGACCCGCATGAACACGCCCACCGATGTGAAGGAAATCGTCCGCAGCAAATACGGCGAGGCCGCCACGCGCGTCGCGCAAGGCCAGGCCAATGGCTGTTGCGGCGCCGAAGCCGCCAGCAATTGCTGCGGGGCCGACCCGATCACGTCCGATTTGTACGACGCGCTGCAATCGAGCGAAGTGCCCGAGCAGGCCTTGCTCGCATCGCTGGGCTGCGGCAACCCGACCGCGCTCGCGCAATTGCAGCCCGGTGAAACGGTGCTCGACCTCGGCTCGGGCGGCGGCATCGATGTGCTGCTTTCGGCCAAGCGCGTGGGGCCCACGGGCCGCGCCTTCGGTCTGGACATGACCGACCAGATGCTGGCCTTGGCCGAAGAGAACAAGCGCAAGAGCGGCCTGGCCAATGTGCATTTTCTGAAGGGCGAGATCGAGAACATTCCGCTGCCCGACAATGCCGTCGACGTGATCATCTCCAACTGCGTCATCAATCTGTCGGGCGACAAGGACCGTGTGCTCGCCGAGGCGTTTCGCGTGCTCAAGCCGGGCGGGCGCTTCGCAGTCTCGGACGTGGTGGTGCGCGGCGAAGTGCCGGCCGAGATCCGCAAGAGCATGGAGTTGTGGGTCGGTTGCATCGCCGGGGCGCTGTCGGAACAGGACTACCTCGCCAAGCTCGCGCGTGCCGGATTCACCGACGCCGCCATCGAAGTCACGCGCGTTTACGACGCCGAGGACGCACGCGAATTCCTCGCCGGCCAGGCCATCGATGTCGATGCACTCGCGGCCGAGGTGCAGGGCAAGTTCGTCAGTGGTTTCATCCGCGCGGTGAAGCCGGGCGCGCGTGCGGCGGATGCCGGCAAGGCTGCCGCCTGCTGCGGCCCGAGCTGTTGCGCGTAAAAGGCTGCTCATCACCCAGCACTGAGCCCACCATGAACTTCT
>CAXBRX010000207.1:0-6248 GCA_963977835.1 uncultured Derxia sp. | reverse complement strand
CCATCCTTGGTCATCACTGCGCGCACCTGACCATCGCGATCGATGAGCACGGTGGTCGGCAAGGCACCAAGCGCGTAGGCGCGGCTCACAGTCTTGTCGGTATCGAGCAGCACGGCGTAATTGAGGTCGAGGCGTTCGACCGTCGTGCGCGCGGCCTGCGCGTCTTCATCGACATCGATCGCAAACACCGTGAGGCCCGCCTCGCGGTATTGCGCCTGCCATTGCGCGAAGCGCGGCAGGCTCTGCCGGCACGGCGCGCAAGCATTGGCCCAGAAGTTGAGCAGCACGACCTGGCCGCGCAATTCATGCAGGCGCACATTGGAGCCGGCCACCGAGCGCAGCGCGAAATCGGGCGCGATGCGCGGCGCTTCTTCGGTCGGCGCTGCTTGAGCGACATTGCTCATGCCCCCAGCCAGCGCAACCAGCAGCACGCCGGGTAGCACGGCACGGCGGCCGCGCGCCGAGGTCCGCTCGAACAGGCGAGGCATCGCGGTGAACATTCGCAGCGCGCGCATCATCAGAAATAGAACGAAAGACCGCCGGTCAACTCGAGGTTCTGCGTGCTCTCGCGCTTGCCAAGCAAATCGAGCGAGAAGATGTGGTCACGCAGATCGACCTGGACCGACAACCAGTCGGCGAGCAGCACGCGCATGCCGAGGCCGACATTGATGGTCTGCCGGCGCTGATCGACGATCTTGGTGCTGCCGATGCCGCCGATCACATAGACGGCCGAGGCCTTGGCGCGCTTGGAGCCGATGAACACTTCGCCGGGCAGGATGTTGTAGCCGGCCGAAAGGTTGTAATACGAAAGGGTTTCGCGCTCGTTGGGGAAGACACCGCCCGGCAGCACGCGCCGGAAGGCGTCGTCGCTGACCTTGGTCTGGGCATAGACCGCTTGCACGAACACGTCTTCGGTCAGGTGGTAGCCCGCGCGCAGTCCCGAGACGACGCTGGAACCGAAGTTCTGCGTCGCGAAGGTGCCGACGAACACGCCGGCTTCGAAATCGTTCGACGGAAAACGCGGCGGGCGCACATCGCGGCGATCGAGTTCGGGGTCGATGACCTGCTCGTTGGCCGGTTGCTTGTCTTGCGCATAGGCATGCATCGACAAGCTGCCGAGCGTCAACGCGATCAGGGTCAGGGCAAGTTTTCTCAAGGACATGGTCGCTCGCGGTACGTCAGAAGAAGAAGGAAATGCCGCCGGTCACGGCGCGGTATTCGGTCGAGCGCGTATCGGCGACGAACGCGGTGTAGATCGCGTAATCGAGCCGCGCGATGAAGCGATCGGTGATGTGATAACGCACGCCCACCATCGCATCGGCGAGCTTGGCATCGACGGTGATCGCGCTGACCAGACTCGCATTCGGGATGTTCTTGAACTTGCCCATGCCGATCGCGAAGAAGGGCGAGAGGCGTTGATCCGACCACGGCTCGCTCATCAGATTGAGGTGCCAGAAGTCGGTGCCCGAGTAGGTGCCTTGCACCTGACCGATCGTGCCTTCGACCGACAAGGTGTCGCTCAGGCGATAACCGGCCCACAACTTGAGCATGGGCTCGGATTTGAACTTGCCCCAGGCGCCGCCGAATTCGAGCCGGCGATGCAGGTAATCGTCGAGCACCAGATCGCGGAAGGTCTTCTTGCCGCCCGCTGCGGTCAGCGTGGTTTCGAGCTGGCTGCGATTGACCCAGCCGACCTTGCCCTTGGCGGTGCGCACCCGGTACCAGTCGGTATGGCGCAATTCGATCTCGATCCATTCCGAGCGCTCGGCCACATGGAAGATCGGATAGCCACGGCCCGGGCCGGTGCGCATTTCGATGTAGGGGTCGGTGACCTGCACGCGTTCGACATGGCGCTCGTCGTCGGACAAAACGTCGGCGACAGGCACATCTGCCGGTGCTGCCGCGGCGGGCATCGCTGCAGCAGGCATCGGCGCAGCAGGAGCCGCGCCCGGAACCGCCGTCGGTTCCTCCGCAGGCGCTGCCCCGCCCTGCCCCGTGCTCGGCACGACCGGCACCGGCGCGGCCTGTTCGACGGCCGGAGAATTCTCGGCGCTGGCGTTGGTGCACCACAGGCTGCCAGCAGCCAGGATCGCCCCCACGAGCGCAACGACATGTTTGCCCTGATGAACCATGCGAAGACTCAGTTTGTGTTGCATGTGCCCGTGGCCGGATCGCCATTCGAGAACATGTTGTTGGCGGCGGTCGAAAACTCGTCCTGGCCTTGCGGCATCGGATGCGTGATCCAATAGGTCAGGATCTGGACGTTCGGATTGCTCGCGCTGTCGAAGATCAGGCCGCCGCCGTGCAGCACGCCGTTCACCATCGGCTTGGTCAGCAGGCGGCTTTCCATCGCGTCGGACAACACGACTTCGCCTTGCGACGAATAGAAGTTCTTGTACATGTCGGAGGTGCGCGCCACGTCCGCCGTCACGCCCAAGCCCGCGGTGCTCACGCTGAGCGCGGTGGCCGACGGGATGATGCGAAACGCGCCGCCGGTCCCGCTCGCGTTGTCATGGCAGCCGCCGCCCGCGCAAGTGCTGGTCGAGATGGTGCCGCCATGGTTGACCTGCAATGCGGCCAGAAAGATCGGGTTCACGCATTGCTGGTAGTAGATGAACGAGAGCTTCTGCCCGGTCGCGCCGGGCGGATTCACGATCGAGTCCGGGTTGTCGAACGGATTGGAACTGCCGCCGCCGCAACTGGCCACGCCCGCCAGGCCCGCGAGCGCGAGCATGGCGACGAGGACGCGGCGGCGCATCGAAATGACGGTCATTGGTTGGTGCATCCCGAACGGATCCAGTTGACGATGGTGTTGTAATTGGCCGAGCCGGTCGGCAGCACCGCCGCGGTCTGGCCGGTGGCGCCCGCCGGATGCGGGATGGTCGACGGACGCACGAGCAGCGGATTGATCGCCGGCTGGCAGGTGTCGTTGATCATCGCGATCGTCGCGTTGAGGTCGCCGGCCACATCGCCCGTCAGCACATACCGGTTGCCGTTGAAGGTCGACGCCGGCGGCACGGTCGGATCGCTGCCGACCGCCTGGTGGCAATTGGCCGCGCAACTCGAACGCAGGATCGGGAAGACCTGTTCTTCGAACACCGTCTCGTCGAGCGTGTTGATGACGCGCACGCCATTCGAGGCATCGAAGGGGTCGTTCCAGTATTGCCCGCCGAGGTCGATCCATTCGGCCACCAGCCGCTTCTCGGCCTTGTTCAGCATGGTGCTGTGATCGGGCGCGCTCGCTGGCGGATTCGGATGCGCAGTGCGCGCGGCGGCGTCCGACATCAAGGATTGCCCGAACAGGATTTCGACCAGGCGGCTCTTGCGTGCCAGACCGACCGCATCGCCCTGGCTGGCGCCGGTGTCGACCAAGGCCGCGTTGCGCACGACGACCGGCACACCGTTCTGGATCCGGGTCTGCGGCAGGCCCGTCACCGGATCGATGACCGGATCGCCGACCATCAATTCCTCGTAGGAAGTCAGGCGGCCGGTGCCCGCGGTGGTGCCGAGCAGGTCGAGCTTGACCGGATCGGTATGGCAATTGGTGCAAGTGTTGGCACCGCGATTGCGCTCCCACAAAGGCTGGATGTGCTCGACGTAATTGATGATGCCGCGCGTGGGCACCGCGGTCGCGAGGTCGTCGGCCGAATTCGGATTGCCGGTGTAGCGCAGGCTGATCGACGGGCGCGCGGTGACGCCGGGCTTGGTGGTGTCGGCCCATACGTCGGTGTAGACCATGTCGCCCGTCACATTGAGCGCGTTCGGATCGACGCGGGTGCGGGTCGAGGCCATGGTCTCGCCCGACAGATGGGCGTTGGCCAGGCTCGCGACCAGCGTCGCGGGCATGGTGTCGGCCACGATGCCGGAATTGATCGAGCCGCCGCGGCGCGGGCTATGGCAGCCGTCGCAGGTGCGGCGCTCGCCGGGGCGGGCCTGGATCCAGTTGGTGTGGGTCTGGAAGGCGCGGCCTTGCGAGTCGATCAATTGCAGCGCGAGCGGCGTATCGGCCGGCACCAGCAGCTTGAACGAACCATCGGGTTCCACCGGCGCGTAGCCGATGATCTCTTGTTGCTCGAAATTGGTCTCGCCGATCGCGCGCCGCAATGCGAGCGAATTGATCGGCGGCGCCACCGCACGCAGGGCGCGCACGAAGCGCGTCGGCGCGCAGCCATAGGCGGTGTCGGACGGGTCCTTGATGCGCACGAGGTCGGCCACTTGCGCACGTGTGTCGAGCGGATCGGTCGGCGCCTTCTTGACGATGGACGTCGTGCAGCCGGCAGGCAGGTCAGATGCGGCGAGCACCGAGGGGCCCATGCGTTCGAGACCGTCGGTGTCGTAGACGCTGCGCACTTCGATCAGCGCAAGACCTTGCGCGGCGAGGGTCTCGTCGACACTGGTCGGGTCCTTGGCATCGGGCTCGGTGCGCGGCTGGATCGCGATCGGATCGGTGTTCATGAACCCGGGCGGCGGCGCGGCGACGATGAGCCAGGTTTGCGCGGACGGATCGAACATGTAGATCGAATACGACGGCTTGACATTGGCCTGGATCGGATCGGCCTCGATGTCGGCGGTCAGACGCTCGGAATCATTGAGGCGCGCCAACTCCTCGGCGGTCAGGGTCGAGCACGACACCACCACGTTGTTGCGCGTGACTTCGCACGGCGTGTAAGCCACGAGGATGCGATCGGTGCCGTCCCAGAGCGGATACGGCGTGGTCACCCGGCCGTACAACGACAGCCCGCGTTCGGTGTTGAGTTCATTGACGGTGAGCTGCTTTTGTCCGCCGACCGCCGGCACGCTGGTGTTGGCCGGGGTGTTTTGTTCGGAATAATTGGCCGCGTCGATCATCATCAGCGCGCCGCCTTCCTGAGTGCGCTGCAAAGGCATCAGGTCGGACACGATGAAGCCCTTGTATTTGCCGCCGGGGTACATGTCGCGCGGATGCAGATAGCTGTTGCCATCGCTGTGCGCGCCATAAAGCACGAACATGTCGGTGCCGTCGGGCTTCACGCGGAACACCGGGAAATGATTGCGGTCGCCGATGTGGTCCCAGCGCGAGAACATGATGTCGCCGTTGGAGCGGATCACCGGATTGCGGTCATGGCTCTGGTTGAACGTGATCTGCGTGATGTTGCCGCCGTCCTTGTCCATGGTGTGCAGGTTGGCCACGCGCTCGCGCTCGTATTCGTCGAGCGCGAAGTAGGTGCGCCCGAGCGCCTGCTTGCTCTTGGACTCGGTCTGGCGGTTCGACGAGAACACGAAGCCCTTGCCGGCCGGCAGATAGACCGGATCGAAATCGTCATCGGCGGTCGAGTTCGTGATCCGGCGCAGCGTGCCGCCGGTCAGGCCGCCGCTGGTCATGTCGTATTCCCAGATGTTCCAGCGCCCGGTGCAGGCGGCCACGCCGCCGACGGTCACCGACATGCCGACGGTGAAGTTGGTGCCGGTCAGCGTGATCGTCGCGCCACCGGCCAACGTCACCGTCACCGCGTTCGTCGCCACGTTCGTCAGCGACGCCGTGTACGTGATCGTTCCGCCTTCGTTCACCGTCGGCGTCGCGCTCACGACCGCCGGCTGCCCGTTGCGGGCCGAGATCAAACGCGCTCACGGCTCCAATTCGCTGTCCCAGTAAAGATAATCCATCCAGCTCTCATGCAGATAGTTGGGCGGAAACAGCCGGCCGTTGCGATGCAGGTCGGAAACGCTGGGCTGAAACGGCGCCTGCGCCGGCGTCATATGCGCTTCATGGGGCAGGCGGTCGCTCTTGCGCAAATTGCAGGGCGAGCAGGCGGCGACGACATTATCCCAGGTGGTTGCGCCGCCCTTGGAGCGCGGGATGACGTGATCGAAAGTCAATTCATGTGTCGGAAACGCGTAACCACAATATTGGCAGGCGAATTGATCGCGCAGGAAGACATTGAACCGTGTGAAGGCCGGTCGGCGTGAGAGATGGACGTATTCCTTGAGCGAGATGACCGACGGCAGCTTCATCTTCCACGATGGAGAATGAATCTCCGTGTCGTATTCGGAGACGACATTGACGCGATCAAGGAACACCGCTTTGACGGCTTCCTGCCACGGCCATAACGATAACGGAAAATAATTGAGCGGCCTAAAGTCCGCGTTGAGCACCAATGCCGGACAGGATTCAGGCCCTGCCGACATTCGCGAAATCTCTACTCGTTCGTGTCACGCAACACGTCATGTGTGAGAGCATAACGGGGAGTCTGAGACGATTTCAACCATAT
>CAXBRX010000206.1:0-6296 GCA_963977835.1 uncultured Derxia sp. | reverse complement strand
TGGATTTTGCTGGCGCCGCCACGCCGTCCGATCGAGCGCGATGTGACGCGGCCTTTGTGATGAAGCGCGGCGAGCCGGCATGATCGAGTTCAAGAACACCGAGCTTGAGCTGCAGCGTTTTCAGTTGCGCTTGTTCCTGGCCGGCATCTTCGTGCTGCTGTGTTTTTGCGCCTTGTTCGCGCGCTTCGTCTGGTTGCAGATCGTGCGCTACGACGATTACCACGCCCAGGCCGAGGACAACCGGATTTCGGTGGTGCCGATCGCGCCCAACCGCGGCATCATCGCCGACCGCAACGGCGTGGTGCTCGCGCGCAATTATTCCGCCTATACGCTCGAAGTCACGCCGTCCAAGCTCGGTCGCGATGTCGATGCGGTGATCGACGATCTGGCGAAGCTGGTCGACATCCAGCCCACCCATCGGCGCAAATTCAAGAAGCTGCTCGAAGAATCCAAGACCTTCGAATCGTTGCCGCTGCGTACCCGTCTGAGCGACGAGGAAGTCGCGCGCTTCGCGGCCCAGCGGTTTCGTTTTCCGGGTGTCGAGATCCGCGCACGGCTGTTTCGCGAATATCCGCTCGGCGAGGTTGCCGCGCATGTGATCGGTTACATCGGCCGCATTTCCGAGCGCGACGAAGAACGCATCTCGCAATGGGAGAACGCCTCCGATTACGTCGGCACGCAATACGTCGGCAAGGTCGGCGTCGAGCAAAGCTACGAAAAGGAATTGCACGGCGTCACCGGTTTCGAGGAAGTCGAGGTCTCGGCCGGCGGGCGCGCGGTCAAGACTTTGTCGCGTACGCCCGCGCAGCCCGGCAACAACCTCACGCTGTCGATCGACATCAAGCTGCAAAAGCTGGTCGAAGAACTGTACGGCGACCGGCGCGGCGCTTTCGTTGCGATCGAACCCAAGACCGGCGATGTGCTGGCCTTCGTGAGCAAGCCGACTTTCGATCCGAATCTGTTCGTCGAAGGCATCGACCCGACCAACTGGGAAGCGCTCAACACCGATCCCGACAAGCCTTTGCTCAACCGGCCGTTGCGCGGCACTTATCCGCCGGGCTCGACCTTCAAACCGTTCATGGCCCTGGCCGCGCTCGAAACCGGCAAGCGCACGCCGCAATACGTGATCCACGATCCCGGCTATTTCATGTTCGGCGATCACCAGTTCCGCGATTCCAAGCCCGGCGGCAATGGCACGGTCGATCTGCACAAGGCCATCGTGGTGTCGTCCGACACCTATTTCTATCAGCTCGCGAACGACATGGGCATCGACGCGATCCATGATTTCATGAAGCCGTTCGGTTTCGGGCAGATCACCGGGATCGACATCGAAGGCGAGCGCATGGGCGTGCTGCCGTCGACCGAATGGAAGCGCACCGCCTTCAAGAGCGCGGCGGCGCAGCGCTGGTATGCGGGCGAGACCATCTCGGTGGGCATCGGCCAGGGCTACAACAGCTACACCTTGCTGCAATTGGCCAATGCGGTCGCCATCCTCGCCAACAACGGGGTCGCGATGAAACCGCACCTCGTGAAATCGGTCGAAAACATCCAGACCCACGAACAACGCCTGACCGTGCCCAGCCAGAGCTACACCATTCCGCTCAAGCGCGAGCACATCGAATTCGTCAAAGCGGCGATGGTCGATGTTGCGCGCGCCGGCACCGCGGCGAGCGTGTTCGCCAATGCCCCGTATGCGGTCGGCGCCAAGACCGGGACCGCGCAGGTGATCGGCATCAAGCAAGGCGAGAAGTACAACGCGAGCCGCATCGCCGAGCGCTACCGCGACCATTCCTTGTTCATCGCGTTCGCGCCTGCGGACGACCCGAAGATCGCGGTCGCGCTCATCGTCGAGAACGGCGGCTGGGGCGCCACCGCGGCGGCCCCGATCGCGCGCAAGGCGCTCGATTTCTGGTTGCTCGGCAAACTGCCCGATGCCGCCGCACCTGCGGGCGCCGGCGCCGCGACCGAGACCACGCCCGAAGACGCGGCTGCCGAAGAGCGCGGTCTGCCGCCGGTGACCCCGCCCGACTCCAAGGAGGGCGAATGATGCTGCGACGCCATTGGCTGCAAATCATCAAGTCGCGCGTCGCGGTGTTCGACGGACCTTTGCTCGCGATCGTCTGCGCGATCGCCGTCCTGAGCCTGTTCACCATGTATTCGAGCGCCTACAACTTCCCCGGGCGGTTCGAAGGCCATGTGCGCAATCTGTTCATCGCGTTCGCCTTGATGTGGCTGCTGGCCAATGTGTCGCCGCAGACCATGATGCGGCTCGCGGTGCCGGTCTATACGATAGGCGTGACCTTGCTGATCGCGGTCGTGCTGTTCGGGGTCGTCAAGAAAGGCGCGCGGCGTTGGCTCGACGTCGGTGCCCTCAACATCCAGCCCAGCGAAATCCTCAAGATCGGCCTGCCCTTGATGCTGGCCTGGTATTTCCACAAGCGCGAGGCGGTGCTCGGCTGGCGCGATTTCGCGCTCGGCGCGGTGATCCTCGCGGTGCCGACCGCCCTGATTCTCAAGCAGCCCGACCTCGGCACCGCCACCTTGGTGTTTGCCGCGGGCGCGTCGGTGATTTTCTTCGCCGGTCTGAGCTGGAAAGTGCTGGTCGCGATCGTGACCGCCGGCCTGGCCAGCCTGCCGCTGATCTGGACCTTGATGCACGATTACCAGCGCGAACGGGTGATGACCTTGCTCGACCCGACCTCGGACCCGCTGGGCAAAGGCTTTCACATCATCCAGAGCACCATCGCGATCGGCTCGGGCGGCGTGCTCGGCAAAGGCTGGATGCAAGGCACCCAGACCCACCTCGAATTCATTCCCGAGCGCACGACCGACTTCATCTTCAGTGTTTATTCAGAAGAATTCGGTCTGGTCGGCAATCTGGTGTTGTGCGCGTTGTATCTGGCGCTGTTGTCGCGCGCCTTCGTCATCGCGGGCAATGCGCCCAGCTTGTTCACGCGCCTGATGGCCGGGGCGATCACCATGATTCTGTTCATGTATGCCTTCGTGAACATGGGCATGGTCAGCGGCATCCTGCCGGTGGTGGGCGTGCCCTTGCCGCTCATGAGTTATGGCGGCACCGCCATGGTGACGCTGGGCATCGGCCTCGGGATGCTGATGAGCATCCAGCGCCATCGCAAGCTGGTTCAGACCTGAGGCGGTCAGTGCTTGCGGGTGCCGGCAGTCGCGCCGGTGCGCGCGATGTCGTCGGCCAGGCTGCGCACGTCGTTCGACAAGGGCGTGCCGTGGCGGCGGCGCATCAAGGCGTCGCTGCGGGCATAAATGGTGAGTGCCACCGCCGGCTGGCCCGCGCGCGTGAGCAACTGCATCAGGCGCAACAGGCAGTCTTCGCAACGGCGGTCCAAGGCCAGTGCGCGTTGCGCATGGGCGATGGCGGCGTTCAGATCGCCGGACCGCTCGGATTCGAACGACAGATCGGCGTAGCGCATTCGGGCGACCCGATCCGCGCGTCGTTGCGCCGTGCTCAGCCAGTCGCGCACTTCGTCGAGGTCGTCGTAGGTGTAAGCGCCCAGCAGACTCGGCGCCATGCGGTCGTCGGCAAGGGCGTCGAGTTCATGCGCGGAAGCGCCGACCTGCACCGCGAAGCCGGCGCAAAGCTGCAGCAATTCGGTACCGTCGATGACCCGCATGCCGGTGAGCCGGGCCAGGTCGGCGCACAAGGCCCGCAGCGCCTGCAAGGCCTGGGCCTCGGGCGTTTGCGGCCAGAGCATGTCGGCCAGCCGGTGCGCCCAGGCATTGCCATCGACCGCCACCATGGCGAGCATGGCCGCTGCGCGTCGGTCCGCGAGCGCATGCTCGCCTTGCGGGCCGCGGATCTGCACATCGTGCGCGATGGTCAGTGCCTTACCGGTGGCAACACCAATTTGGAAGGGTGGGCTAGCGCGCTCGGGGGTCATGACGCAGCACAACGTACGCGCCGGTTCGGGGCCTTCCTATCCCCAGAACGGGGGATGCAAATCAATGGGGTTGCGCCAGTGCCGCGCAGGGCACAGCGAAGTCGTTACACTGGCCCTCATGGAACCGATCACCGTGCTTGTCGTTGAAGACAATCCCCGCTTTCGAGAATCGTTCGCCGAGGCGATCGAGGGCGATGCCGAGTTTCGCCTGGTCGGCGCCGCGGCCAATGGCGCCGACGGCATGCGCATGCTCGATGAACAACACCCGGATGTGTTGCTGGTCGACCTCGATCTGCCCGATTTTTCCGGTGTCGAACTGATCCGGCATGCGGCCCGCAATCTGCCCGAATCCGATGTCATGGTCATCACCGTGTTCGGCGACGAGCGCAGCATCATCGAATCGATCGAGGCCGGCGCGACCGGTTATCTGCTCAAGGACGCGATGCCGCCCGATTTCGTCGGCCAGATCCGTGAATTGCGTGCCGGCGGGTCGCCGATCAGCCCGATCATCGCGCGCCGGCTCCTGACGCGTTTTCATCCGCCGGGCACGCCCGAAGCCGGCCCCGATGGCGAGAACGAATCGAGCGATCGGCCCACCTTGTCCGAGCGTGAGCATTCGGTGCTTTCGCTGGTGGCCAAGGGATTCTCGTTCGGCGAGATCGCGCGCGTGCTCAATGTGTCTCCCCACACGGTCACGACGCATGTGAAGCGGATCTATCGCAAGCTCCAGGTTCGCTCCAAGACCGAAGCCGTGTATGAAGCGCGCAAGCTGGGCCTTTTGCGCGGCGATTAGCAGCCTGTTGCTGTGGGCGGCAGGCTGCCGGCCGGCGTTCGCGCTCGATGAAGCGCCGAACGTGCGCTTCACGAACGCGCGCTTCACCGCCTATGTCGATCAGCTCGACGCACTCGATGCGCCGACCCTGCCGCGCGCCGACGAGTTGCCGTATGTCGACGTGAGCCTGCCGTTCCGGTTCGACGGGCACACCCTTTTCGGCAAACAGCGCCCGATCGGACTGTTCCGCACCACCTTCGATCTGGCGACCCTGCCCGGCGAAGGACTCGGTGTCTACGTGCCCAATTTCGCGGGCCACCGCGTCGCGGTCTATGTCAACGGGGCGCGCGTGTCGGGCTCGACGCTGTCGGTCAACGATCCGGGCCGGTTCCCGTGGTTGTTCCAGGTGCCGGCCGCGATGCTGCATCCTGGGGCCAACGATCTGATCGTCGCAGTCCAGGCCGAAGCGCATTTCCTGATCGTCTCGGCGTTTTCCATCGGCAGCATGCAGGTGCTGCACGAACATTTCGACCGCCGCGACTGGCTGTCGCGGACCGGGCCGCAAGTGGTCTGCGTGACGGTGGCCATCGTCGGCATCATCGTGTTTTCGTTCTGGCTCGGGCGGCGCGACGAAACCGCCTACCTCTATTACGCCCTCGGCGCGCTGATGTGGACGGTGCGCACCTCGCATTACTTCTTCGACGAGCTGCCGTTCGACGCGCAATGGTATTGGTGGATGGTGCTCAATTCGATGCCGTGGCTGATGGCATTCGTCTTCCTGTTCGCCTTGCGCGTGCATCGCAAGCATTACCCGAAGCTCGAGCATTTCCTGCTCGGCAGCGCGGCGCTCATGACCCTGGTCACCATTCCCTTGGCCGGGAAGTACTTCTATTTGTGGGGCCTGCACGATCTCGCCTACAACGGCCAGATTGCACTTGCGGTCGGGGTGTCGGCGCTCATCACCGCGCTGGCCTGGCGCACGCACCGATTCGCCACCTGGCTGCTCACCATTGCGCTGTGGATCAACATCGGCCTCGGCGTCAACGACATGCTGGTCAAGGTCGATCACAACTATCTCGATTATGAGGGTCTGTACCTGATGCCTTTCGGCGCCGCCTTCCTGTTCGTTTCGCTGGCGACGGGCGCGGTGCAACGCTTTCTGGCGACGCTCAATGAAGTCGAAGGCCTCAACCATTCGCTCGAACAGCGCGTCGAAGACAAAGCCAGCGAACTCGAAGCCACCTACCGCCGCCTGGCCAACGCACAGACCGCGCGCGCGGCGGCCGACGAACGCGCGCGCCTGATGCGCGAAATGCACGACGGCCTCGGCGCCTCGCTGGTCACGTCCTTGAAGCTTGTCGAACGCGGCAAGCTCGGCAACGATCAGGTCGCCGAGGTGCTGCGCGAATGCATCGACGATCTGCGCCTCATCATCGATTCGCTCGAAGCCATCGACCATGATCTGGTGGCCTTGCTCGCAACCTTGCGCTACCGCCTCGGTCAGCGCCTGGAGGCCGCCGGCATCCATCTCGAATGGCAGGTCGGCGACATTCCGCCCTTGACCTGGCTCGACCAGACCTCGGCCTTGCATGTCATGCGGTCGTTGCAGG
>CAXBRX010000205.1:0-6322 GCA_963977835.1 uncultured Derxia sp. | reverse complement strand
CGCGGTCGAAGCCGGCGGCGGCGTGCGCACCGACATCCCGGCCGGCCCCGTGACCTATATGCAGGTGTACGAGACCTTCCCGTGGAATGACGACACCTTCTATCGCGTCAACATGAGCGGCCAGGAGATCGTGAATTTCCTCAAGGCGACGACGATGGACGCCGGCTTTTCGAGCGACCTCGACGTGACCGCCGCCGATGGCGTGCCGACCAGCGTGAAGTTCAAAGGGCAGCCGATCGACCTCGCGCACACCTATACGGTCGCCATCAACAACTACATGTATCAGCATCCGCCTTCAGGCTTCAGTTGGTCGGACGCCAACCCCGTGACCAATGCCGCATTGGTGCGCGACGGCATCGTCGATTTCATGCGCAGTCAGCATGGCACCGCGGCCACCGCCTATCAGGTCGGCGGCGATCGCTACCACCTCAACGGCGAATTTTCGGGCGGGTATCGCGCGGTCGTGACCATGATGGACGATGCCGACACGCGACCCACCTTCGACAAGGCCTTCGTACGTCTGCTGAGCGCCACGCCCGAAACCTTGTTGCGCCGCGGTCAACGCCAGGTGCCGGTGGCACTGGTCGGCGCCGATGGCAGCGTCAATCAAGCCAACCGGTTCTCCGAGATGGAGGTCTATCGAAGCTTCCTTGGCTTCAAGCCTGGCCTGCTCAAACAAGGCGACATCATCGAAATCTGGGGCAAGGCCGGTTTCTACGATGGCGACCCCGAATTCGTCGAGCAAGAGGGCATTCAAGCCGATGGCGTCGAGTTCAAGGTCCTCGGGCATGATGCGAGCCTTGCCAAACCGGTGTTCTTCGGCTCGATCGCCGCGTTCATGGACGACGAGCACAAGAACCATTACGTGCAGTTCCTGGGCCGCAAGACCGCAGCCGACACCGTGATCGACCAATTCGGCCAGTCGCTCAAGATCTGGGATGCCACGGCCTACACGGCGGCCGTCCTGCCCGGCAACGTCGGCGATGTGCTGCTCGTTTCGGGCGTGCCCACGATGGAGAACTTTGCCTTGCGCTTCCGGCGCGATGCCGCGACCGTCAGCAGTGCCAGCCTGCCGGCTGTTTCGAGCCTGCGCTCGCATGTCGATGCCTTGCCGGTCGATGTCAGCGGCGCGCTCACACTGAGCGCCACGGTCGATCAAAGTGCGGTGGCATTCAGCCTCGCGCCGGTGGCCGATGCCCAGGTGGCGAGCGGTAAGCCGACCGCCAATTACGGCAGCAGCACCAACCTGTATCTGCAAAGCAGTGCCAGCGGCTATGGCGACGAGCGCGCCTGGCTGAAATTCGATCTGTCGAGCTTGCCTGCCGGCACCAACATCACCGGAGCCACGCTGCAATTGTGGAACTTCCGTGCGGCTGGTGCGGCTTTACCGGTCGAGGCACGCGGCGGCGCGGATGACACCTGGACCGAGTCGGGGCTGACCTGGAACACTCAACCTGCCTTTGGTGCTGCGCTCGATACCCAGACGCTCGCCCAGACCTCGAGCCTTTGGTACAGCTGGAACGTGGGCAGCCTGGTGCAACAGAAATGGGCCGGCAACAAGCTCGTCTCGATTCTGCTCAAGCCCGTCAGCGAAGGTTCGACCGACGCCACCGCGCCGAGCTATGCCTTCGATGCGAAAGAGTACGGCAGCAATGCGCCCATGCTCAGCGTGCGCACCCAGACCTCCAGCGCGCCGATCGCGAACCTCAAGTTCTATTACCGGTATTCGGCGGACAACCTGAACTGGGGCGCCTGGACGCTCGGCGCCACCGCGACGGCCGCGCCTTACCAGGCGAGCTTCGCCTTCCCGCAAGGCCAAGGGTATTACGAGTTCTATAGCGTTGCGACCGACAGTCAGGGCAATACCGAGGCGGCGCCTGCCGCCGCTCAGGCAGCAGTTCATCACCAGGCCGCATCGGGGCAGACGCAGACCATCAGCTTCGCGGCGTTGGCGCCGACGACCGTGGGAACATCCGTCGCGTTGTCGGCGACCGCGAGCTCCGGTCTGCCCGTGACATTCAGCAGCCAGACGGCCGCGGTGTGCACGGTGGCGGGCAATCAGGTCAGCACCATCACGGCGGGTACTTGCACGGTGGCGGCGGATCAGGCGGGAGCGGCCGGCTATTGGCTGGCGGCCAGCACCGTGACGCGCAATTTTGTGGTGAACCTGCTCGCACAGACTATCGACTTCGCGGCGCCCGCCGATCAGCGGCTAGGCAACGCGACGGTGACCGTGGTGGCGACCGCCAGCTCCGGCTTGCCGGTGACCGTCGCAACGCTGACCGCGCAAGTCTGTACGGTCTCGGGCAACACGGTCAGCCTGATCGCCGCGGGCACCTGCACGCTCAGTGCCAGTCAGGCTGGGGATGCCACCCACGCCGCAGCGCCGACCATCGTCCGCAGCTTCGCGGTCTCGAGCGAGACGTCCGCGCAAGATGGTGATGTGCCTTTGCCCGCCTGGGCGCTGGCCGCACTCGGCTTCGGTTTGCTCGGCGCGTTGCGGCGCCGATCGGCCGCGCATTGAGATGCGTGCGGCGCAGGCGCTGCGGGCGCCTGCGCCGCCGCTTCATTGTCGAGGCTGGCGAACCAGCATCCGATGGCCGGCCGCGATCGCGCATGCGGCCAGTCCCGCACCGATCACGGCGCTACCGCCGTTGAGCAGAAATTTTCCGGCGACCACCGACAAGAACAACTCGTGAGCCGCGAACGCCTGCAAGGGCACAGTCTGGAAGTAAATCCATAGCGACAGCGGGATTCCCGCCAGCAGCCAGAGCGCCAGCAGCACGGCGCCGACGCTGCCGCGCACACAGGCCTCGCGCACATTGCGCACCGGCCAGGCCAACAACAGGCCAAGGATCAGCACCGCCGGCTGCATGAAGATGCCGATCGCGGTGGACGATTGCAAGGTCTGCCCGGGCACCAGCACCACCGGATGCGCATCTCCGAGCACGACCATGGGCCGGGTCACCGCGGCGCGTCCAAGCAAGACCAGATCGCTGCCGATCGCATTGTGGCCATCGCGTCGTGTCAGCGCGAGGTCGATCCGGTAATGGTCGTCGAGGGCGTGCACCGCTTGTTCGTAGAACGGCAGCAAGCGCTCCAGAACGGGTGCGCCTGACTGTGTGGACAGCCACAACGCGAATCCGAAAGACAGTGTCGCCCGCAGCGCCAGTTCAAGCGGCGGTTTTTTCAGGATTTGCGCAGTAATGGAGCCAGGCATGGAAGTACAGGAGGATGAAAAGCACGAGCAGCACCGGCGCAACGATGGTGTGCAAGGTGTTGAACCATGCTTGGTCGGTACGGTAGGCGTGAAAGAGCACGACGATGCGCGTCAGGTTGAGCGCGAACGCGAGGCTCAGCCCGAGTCCAAGGCCGAGCAGGCGCGCGCGCCAGGGCAGGGCGACGCACGCGAATGCCGAGATCAGCAGGATGTACAGATCGGTGCCTTCGCAACCGTTGGCGATGTTGATGCCACCGCCGCTGAGCGCGACGATCCGGGTGCCGATCGCGCGAGCGCTCAGATCCGGCTGAATGCCATCGATGACTGCTGCAGCCGGGTGGCTGCCGATGGTCTGAAGAAAAAACCGTTCGACGCCGGTTCCCGCACATTGCCCGTACAAGGCCTGCAAGCACGCGTAGCAGACGACGAATAGCGTGATACGCACCCACGTCGGCCAAGGTTTCGCCGGCGGCAAACCTTGCCCGTCGGGTTGATAGGCCACGCCGTTGGAGGTGGGGAGCAGCGCCATGGAAGTGGGCAGCAAATGATCGATCACCGCAACGGTGAGGGCTGCGCGTTGCGGTTTGATGACTGGGGGGCAATGCAAAAAAATACCCCAAGCACTTGCGATGCTTGGGGTACCGGTCTTGCGTATTGGTGGAGGCGGCGGGAATCGAACCCGCGTCCGTAAATCCTCTACAGGCAGTTCTACAACCTTAGCCGTCTTGTTTGATTTAACTCCCACGTCCCGAAGCGGCACGGTCCGGTGAAGCGATTCGCTAGGTTTTCGGGCCCGGCCCCGCGACATGACCGGACATTAGCCTTCGTAGATGACCTCACCACCGGTGTTACCCGGCACGGCCCGAAGGCAAACCGCTGTGAGGCTCACCGGCAATTAAGCGGCGAGAGCGAAACGTTCGTCGTTCGCAGTTACTTTTTTCCAGTAGATTTACGAGCGGAACTGGTGCTCGGGCTGCCCTGCTCTGCTTCGCGACCCACGTCGAAACCAGGTCGCCCCCATAGAGAAAATCCAGTCTAGCACGTGGGGGCGCGGCCCGGGATTTCAAGGGCCGCCTTCAGGCCGGTGCCGGCAGCCCGATCAGATCGAGCAAGGCACTCGGCGCGTCGATGACGGCGTCGGGCGCCCAGACGCGGGGATCGACTTCCGAGCAATACCCGTAGGCCGCCGCCACGGTGGCCATGCCGGCGGCGCGGCCGGCCACGATGTCGCGTTCGTCGTCGCCCACATAAACGCAATCGCTGGTCGCGACGCCGAGTTCGGCGGCCGCATGCAGCAAGGGCGCGGGATGCGGCTTCGCGTAAGGCGTGGTGTCGCCCGAGACCACCACCGCGGCGCGGCGCTCGATGTGCAGCGCGCGCACGATGGGTGCCGTGAGCCGCGCCATCTTGTTGGTCACGATGCCCCAGCGCAGGCCGTGGCGCTCGAGTTGGGCGAGGACCGCGGGCATGCCGTCGAACAAGGTGGTGTGCGCGCACAGCGCGGCTTCGTAATCGGCCAGGAATTCGATGCGCATCGGCTCGTAATCGCGGTCGTGCGGCTCGATGCCGAACGCGGCATTGATGAGTCCGCGCGCGCCGTGCGAGGCCCAGGGTCGCAGCTTGGCCAAGGGCAGGGCGGGCAGGCCGCGCCGTTCGCGCATGGTGTTCACCGCACCGGCCAGATCGGGCGCAGTGTCGGCCAGGGTGCCGTCAAAGTCGAACAGCACGACGTGCACGGCACGCGGCAAGGCGAGGGGCTTCATGGTTTGCGGCAGGTGACGAGGTAATTGACGCTCGTGTCGGCGCCCAGCGAATAGGTTTGCGCGATCGGGTGGTAGCTCATGCCCTGGAGGTCGATCAGGTCGAGGCCGGCGGCGCGCACATGGGCGGCAAGCTCAGCCGGCTTGATGAACTTGGCGTAATCGTGCGTGCCACGCGGCAGCATGCGCAGCAGGTATTCGGCGCCGATGACGGCGAACAGATAGCTCTTGGGATTGCGGTTGATGGTCGAGAAGAACAGGTAGCCGCCGGGTTTGGCGAGGGCTGCCGCGGCGCGCACGATGCCGGCCGGGTCGGGCACATGTTCGAGCATTTCCATGCAAGTCACCACGTCGAAGCTCGCGCCTTCGGCGGCGGCGAGTTCTTCGGCGGTCGATTTGCGGTAATCGACTTCGATGCCGGTTTCGAGGCTGTGCAATTGCGCCACTTTGAGCGGCTTGTCGGCCATGTCGATGCCGGTCACGCGGGCGCCGGTGCGCGCCATCGACTCGGCGAGGATGCCTCCGCCGCAGCCGATGTCGGCCACGCGCTTGCCGTTCAGGGTCGCGATGCCATCGATCCAGCCCAGGCGCAAAGGGTTGATGTCATGCAGGGGTTTGAATTCGCTGGTCGGGTCCCACCACCGGCTGGCCAGGCTGTTGAACTTCTCTAGTTCGGCTTGATCGACGTTCATTCCTATGGTTTCCGAAATG
Source organism: uncultured Derxia sp. (assembly GCA_963977835.1). Taxonomy (GTDB): domain Bacteria; phylum Pseudomonadota; class Gammaproteobacteria; order Burkholderiales; family Burkholderiaceae_E; genus CAXBRX01. The sequence goes on along the minus strand of CAXBRX010000205.1, from coordinate 631 downwards.
CTTGCGGGCGCTATTGTGCTGCGTCCGGCAAAAAAAAAGCCCTGCGGCGCAGGGCTTTTTATGATCGCACGCAGACTTATTGCGTCACGGTGCGGGTACCGACGACTTCGATTTCCACGCGACGGTTCTTGGCGCGGCCTTCGGCGGTCTTGTTGTCGGCCACCGGCTGGGTCTTGCCCTTGCCTTCGGTGTAGACGCGGTTCGGTTCGATGCCCTTTTCGACCACATAGGTCTTGACGGCTTCGGCGCGCTTGACCGACAGCTTCTGGTTGTAGGCGTCGCCACCTTGGCTGTCGGTATGGCCGACGGCGATGATGACTTCGAGGTTCACGCCCTTGAGCTTGCTGACCAGTTCGTCGAGCTTGGCCTTGCCTTCCGGCTTGAGGACGGCCTTGCCGGTATCGAAGAAGGCGTCGGCCGCGAACGAGACCTTTTCAGACTTCGGTGCGGCAGGCACGGGGACCGGGACCGGGGCAGGCGCCGGGGCGGGCGTGGCAACGGGTTCCGGAGCAGGCGCGGGAGCCGGAGCAGGGGCCGGCGCGGGCGGGGGCACTTCTTTCTTCGGGACCAGGGTCGGGTCGCATTCTTCGGTGGCGTCAGCGGCGGTCCAGTAGCCGGTGCGCCAGCACAG
>CAXBRX010000204.1:0-6349 GCA_963977835.1 uncultured Derxia sp. | reverse complement strand
GGTTGTGTTCGTGAACCGCATCTGGCCTCGGCAAAGCAGTTCGTCCTCGCCTGTGATCGGATGAAGGCGGGCAGGAGCCCGGACGCCTTCGGCTTTTTCGATGACGACGAGTAAGAGAGGCACGAAGCTGAAGCCGTCCCGTTCTAGAGCATCGAGCGAATACCGAGCTTGTCCATTTGCTGGCGCTGCCAAGTCACTGCGCCCAGAAACCTGATGCCCTCTCTCAGTCTCCGGTGGATCAATTCAGTGATGATCCGACCGAGAAGATTCAAAGAAAAAACCCCGCGCAAGCAAGCCTGCGCGGGGTTTTTCTTGTACTGCTTGTCGGCACACGCAGCAACGCGCAACCGCGCGTCGCCGCATGCAGCGCACGGACTTACATGTCCATGCCCATGCCGCCCATACCGCCCATGCCGCCGGGCATGCCGCCGCCGGCCGGCTTGTCTTCGGGCAGTTCGGCAACCATCGCATCGGTGGTCAGGATCAGGCCGGCGACCGAGGCGGCGTTTTGCAGCGCCGAGCGGGTCACCTTGGCCGGGTCCAGCACGCCGAGTTCGACGAGGTCACCGTAGGTGCCGTTCGAGGCGTTGTAGCCGTAGTTGCCCTTGCCTTCGAGCACCTTGTTGACGACGACGCTGGGTTCGTCGCCGGCGTTGGCGACGATCTGGCGCAGCGGCTCTTCGATCGCGCGCAGCACGATCTTGATGCCGGCGTCTTGGTCGTTGTTGTCGCCCTTGAGGTCCTTGATGGCAGCGCGGGCGCGCAGCAGCGCGACGCCGCCGCCGGCCACGACGCCTTCTTCAACGGCGGCACGGGTGGCGTGCAGCGCGTCTTCGACGCGGGCCTTCTTTTCCTTCATTTCGACTTCGGTCGCGGCACCCACCTTGATGACCGCAACGCCGCCGGCCAGCTTGGCCACGCGTTCTTGCAGCTTTTCGCGGTCGTAGTCGCTGGTGGCTTCTTCGATCTGGGCGCGGATTTGCTTGACGCGCGCTTCGATGCTCTTGGCGTCGCCGTTGCCGTCGATGATGGTGGTGTTTTCCTTGGCGACTTCGATGCGCTTGGCTTGGCCGAGGTCGTTCAGGGTGGCCTTTTCGAGGGTCAGGCCGACTTCTTCGGCGATGACCGAGCCGCCCGTGAGGATGGCGATGTCTTCGAGCATGGCCTTGCGACGGTCACCGAAGCCCGGGGCCTTGACGGCGACGGTCTTGAGGATGCCGCGGATGTTGTTGACGACCAGGGTCGCGAGCGCTTCGCCGTCGACTTCTTCGGCGATGATGAGCAGCGGGCGGCCGGCCTTGGCAACTTGTTCGAGGATGGGCAGCAGATCGCGGATGTTGCTGATCTTCTTGTCGTGCAGCAGGACGAACGGGTTGTCGAGCAGCGCGACTTGCTTTTCCGGGTTGTTGATGAAGTACGGGCTCAGGTAGCCGCGGTCGAATTGCATGCCTTCGACGACGTCGAGTTCGTTGTTCAGGCTCTTGCCGTCTTCAACGGTGATGACGCCTTCCTTGCCGACCTTTTCCATCGCGTTGGCGATGATTTCACCGATGTCGGAATCCGAGTTGGCCGAGATCGAGCCGACTTGAGCGATTTCCTTGCTGGTGGTGGTGGGCTTCGAGATCTTCTTGATCTCGGCGACGATGGCGGCGACGGACTTGTCGATGCCGCGCTTGAGGTCGGTGGGGTTGTAGCCGGCGGCCACGTACTTGAAGCCTTCGCGGACGATGGCTTGGGCCAGCACGGTCGCGGTGGTGGTGCCGTCACCGGCGTTGTCGCTGGTCTTGGAAGCAACTTCCTTGACGAGCTGGGCGCCCATGTTTTCGAACTTGTCCTTGAGTTCGATTTCCTTGGCGACCGAGACGCCGTCCTTGGTCACCGTCGGAGCGCCGAACGAGCGCTCGAGCACGACGTTGCGACCCTTGGGGCCGAGCGTGACCTTGACCGCGTTGGCCAGGACGTTGACGCCATTGACGATCTTCGCGCGCGCGTCGTCGCTGAAGAGAACTTGCTTAGCTGCCATGTGTTTCTCCTGATGTTCTGTGCGGGGAAGCGATTACTTCGAGATGACGGCGAGGATGTCGTCTTCGCGCATGACGAGCACTTCGTTGCCGTCGACCTTGACGGTCTGGCCGCTGTACTTGCCGAACAGCACGCGATCGCCGACCTTCACTTCGAGGGCGCGGAGCTTGCCGTCGTCGAGCAGCTTGCCGTTGCCGACCGCCAGCACTTCGCCTTGATCGGGCTTTTCGGCGGCAGCGTCGGGAATCACGATGCCCGAGGCGGTCTTGGTTTCATTGTCCAGGCGCTTGACGATCACGCGATCGTGCAAAGGACGCAGGTTCATGCCGAACTCCTTGAAAAATGTCGGTGTGGTTGTCGTCGATGGATCGGGCGCTTGCGAACCCGCAACGCGCACCGGAGCGGCGCGGTGCTGTTAGCACTCAACGCCAGCGAGTGCTAATAATAGAGGCGCCCCATTGCAAATTCAAGCGCGGCTTTTGTCGGGCGGCGGGTCTACCGGGGGCGGGCCTTGCCCCATGCGGCATGGGGAAAACTCGCGTCCCTCGTTTTAGGGGATAGGCGTAGTGGAAACAGGCCGGATGCCAACAAGCGGCCAATTCTGAGTAACAATCAGCGACAGAACAGCAACAATACGTTTTGGTGGGGGAAGACATGCGTGTTCTGTTGGCAGAAGACGACGACATGCTCGGTGCCGCGACGCGGGCGGGGCTGGTCCAAGACGGTTATATCGTCGACTGGGTGCGCGAAGGCAATGCGTTCCTGGCCGTGGTCAAGGTCCATAGCTACGACGCGGTGCTGCTCGATCTGGGCCTGCCCGACACTTCGGGCGTCGATCTGCTGCGCACCTTGCGCGCGGCGCAGAACCATACGCCGGTCATCATCATCACGGCGCGCGGCCAGGTCAGCGACCGCATCCAGTTGCTCGATCTGGGCGCCGACGATTACGTTTCCAAGCCGTTCGACCTCGACGAACTGACGGCGCGCATTCGCGCGGTGACCCGGCGCGGCAACGGCCAGGCGGCCGAGGCGCTCGAATGCGGGCCGTTGCGGCTCAATTTGTCTTCGCACACCGCCACCTGGCGCGATGCGCCGCTGAACCTGACCAACAAGGAGTTCTGGCTGCTCGAGACCTTCTTGCGCAACCGCACCCGGGTGCTCAGCCGGCGCCAGCTCGAAGAAGCCGTGTATGGCTGGGGCGATGAAGTCGAAAGCAATGCGGTGGAGGTGCACATCCACCATCTACGCAAAAAAATCTCGCCACAAGTGATCCGCACAGTGCGCGGCGTGGGCTACCAATTCAGCAATGATCTCGAATGAACCGCTGCCGACCAAGCAGCCCTGGTCGCTGCGGCAACGCCTGCTGACCCTCGCCGCCGTCGGCTCCATCGTCGCCTGGCTCACCGGCGGCATCGCGGTGTTCTGGGCCGCCGACGAAAACAGCACCCGCCTGTTCGACGAACGCCTGCGCGACGTCGGGCGCATGGTGCTGCAATTCGCCTCGCATGAAATCGACGAGGTCCGCACACGCGGTTCCGGCACCATCCAGGAAGACACCGCGCTCACGCTCGGCTCGCGCTACCAGTATCAAATCTGGTCTCCGGCCGGCGAGTTGCTGCTGCAAAGCTATAACGCGCCCGGCGACCATCCGATCGCGCCGCTGACCCAGACCGGCTTCGGCAATGCGCTGGCCGACGGCAAACCGCAGCGCACCTTCGCCGCGCGCACGACCGACGGCGAGATGGTGATCCAGGTGGCCGAGTTCACCGCGAGCCGCAATGCCTTCCATGCGTCCATGGGCGGATATTTCGTGCCCTTCCTGCTCACTTCATTGGCGGCCTTGCTGTCCTTGAACTGGTGGATCATCCAGCGCGCGATGCAGCCGATCGAAGATTCGGCGGCCCAGATCGTGCAGCGCTCGCCCAACGATCTCGAACCGGTGCAAGTGCTCAATCCGCCCGAAGAGTTGTCGCCCTTGCTGCGTTCGATGAACGCCTTGTTCGGCCGCATCGCGCGCACCTTGTCGGCCGAGCGTTCCTTCACGGCCTCGGCCGCGCATGAATTGCGCACGCCGCTCGCGGCCATCCGCGCCCAGGCCCAGGTCGCCATGCGCGCGCGCAGCGCCGAGGAATCGACCGGTGCCTTGCGCGCCCTGATCGGCGGTGTGGACCGCGCCGCGCGCTCGATCGACCAATTGCTGACCCTGGCCCGCCTCGACGATCAAGTCAGCAAGCGCGCACCGCCCCAGCCTGTGGATGTGAGCGATCTGGCCGCCGACATCGTCGCCGACATGCGCCCGCTGATCGAAGAACGCCGCATCCATGTCGACCTGCGCCTCGATGAATGCATGGTCAACGGCCACCGCTTCGGCCTCGAACCCGTGGTCCGCAATCTGATCGACAACGCGACCCGGTATTGCGGGTTTGAAGGCAATGTCGTGATCACCACCTTGACCGAGGGCGATCAACAGATATTGACCATCGACGATTCGGGCCCGGGCATCCCGCCGGCCGAACGCGAGCGCGTTTTCGACCGTTTCTACCGCTTGTCCACCACGGTGTCGTCGGGCTCGGGCTTGGGTTTGTCGATCGTGCGCGAAGCGCTGGCCATGCATGAGGCGCACATCGAATTGCTGGATTCCCCCCTCGGTGGGTTGCGGGTGCGGGTGTTATTCCCCGCCACTTCTCCAAAAGCGTGATCTGCGACACATTTTCACCGTGTCGCGCCAAATCACTTAATGGCTCGTTAAGGCTATCCCCCTGAAATGTCAGCGTAGTTCCTACACGCGCATCAGACCAAAACCTGACGCCACCGGAACAAACGCCATGAAGATCCCCAGGCGGCAATGGGTTGGTTTACCCAGGCTGATGGGGACATTTCCTCGGGAGACGCAATGCCCAGCCGCACCGACCATGCCCTGCGCACGCCGCTGCACAAGCGCGTACGCGGCTTCACCTTGCTCGAATTGCTGGTGGTCATCGTCATCATCGGCCTGCTCGCCGGCCTGGTCGCGCCGCGCTATTTCGAGCAACTGGGCAAGTCCAATACCAAGATCGCCCGCGCGCAGATCGATTCGCTCGAAAAAGCGCTCGACCAATACCGGCTCGACGTCGGCCATTACCCCAGCACCGAACAAGGCTTGCAAGCCCTCATGGCCAAGCCCAACAACGAAGAACGCTGGCAAGGCCCGTACTTGAAAAAAGCGCTGCCCAACGATCCGTGGGGCAAGCCGTATTTGTACAAAGCGCCCGGCGAACACGGCGAATTCGATCTGTATTCGCTCGGCTCCGACGGCCAGGCCGGCGGCAGCGGCGAAGCGTCCGACGTGGGCAACTGGATGCAGCCCTGAGCACCGGCATTGCGCGCCATGACCTCGACCGAATTCGCCCTCACCGCCGTCTCGTCGCAACGCGGCGTGCGCACGGTGCGCGTGCGGCTCATCGCCGTGGCCGTGTCGGGGGCGCTTACCGCGATGGTCGGCACCTTCCACGCCATGTACCTGACCTTCATCGAGCCGGCGGCGATGTTCTCGCTGACCCTGTCGATCCAGATCGCGATGTTCGCGATCATGGCGGTGGCGGGCTATCTCTTGTTCAACGCCGCCGACACGGCGTTCGAGCATTACGCGCTGTCGCTGATCGAGGGCACTGCGGGCGGCTTTGCTTACGTCAACGGCTATTCGCTCGCCCAGCGCAGCGTGAAGGCCTCGCAGGTCGCGCGGGTCTCGGGCTTCTATTACGCGGCCGCGACGTTGCCCGCGGCAATCTCCGGCTACGTCATGGCCAAGCTGGTCGAATGGTTCGGCTGGAGCCTCGGCTCCACGCTGATGATGACGGTGCTGATGGCCGTGCCCATCGTCATCTCGCTTTTTATCGACACGACGAAGGTCACGGGACGCGGCCGCCGCCGCACGCCGGGCGCACGGCTCTGGACCTGAATTTCAGGCGTGAACCGGAACGGTCAGCACCGGGCACGGCGCACGCCTCACGACGCGCTCGCTGGTGCTGCCGGCCAAAGCATCCATCAAGCCGTGATGGCCCGCCGTCGGCATCACGATGAGATCGGCGTGCCAGTCAGCGGCTTCGCGCAGAATCGCGTCCACCGGCTGGCCGGACCGCAATTCGACCTTCGCCATGGTGCCCGGCACCGCAGCACCGCGGCTGGTGGCCACCGGCGTGGTGAACGCCTCTTCAGTCTCGCTGTTGTGCTCACCCACCACCTGGTAGCCAGTGACCCGGCCCTTGGCGAAGTTGTAGTCAGTGGGGATGCTCACCACGTCAGCCGGGTTGATCTTCACGATCAGCACACGGCCTTCACCGCCCCAGTA
>CAXBRX010000203.1:0-6359 GCA_963977835.1 uncultured Derxia sp. | reverse complement strand
GGTCTGCACATACACAAACCCTTCGTCCACCAGCGGCGAACACACGAATCCGAATGTCTGACCCACCGTCTCGAACATAGCCTTGAAATCGGCCCGCCACAGTTCCTTACCCGTCGATGCGTCCAACGCAACCAGCACGTCCAGCATCCCCGCGGGGAGCGGCCCCAGCGGCAGCACCCGGGCGACGCCCGGCGTCCAGTCCGGCGCCGGCGCGAGGGGGATGAAGGGCCCGGAGATGAACGCCAGCGTCAGGATGATCACGACATCGGCGATCGATCGCCTGGCGATCAGCGGCCGGAGCGCCGCCCGGTTCGCGACCCGCTCGCCGTTCGTCCGGAAGCGAGGGTCGCTCGCGATCGATGGGAGCCCGATCGCCTCGCAGAAGCGCGGCCACTGGCGCTCGCTCCCCACGGCCACGGCGATCTCCCCGTCGGCGGTCGTGAACGTCTCGTACGGGACGATGTTCGGATGGGCGTTACCGCGCCGGCCGGGGGAGCGGCCGCTCACCGGCGACGCGCCGCTCCCCTAGCGCGCCAGCTTCGCCCGCAGCCCCACGCGCGAGAGCCCCAGCTCCTGCGCCGCGCGCGTCTTGTTCCAGCGATGCCGCAACAACGATTCGCGCAGCACGCTCGCTTCGAGCTTGTCCATGCGCTCCTTGAGCGTGCCGTCGAGCCCCGCGAGCATCGAGAGTTCGCGCTCTTGCTGTTCGCCTTCGGCGGCGCGCAACACGCGCGGACTGAGCAGGTCGGCGCTGAGTTTCGTTCCGGTCGCCAGCGCCAGCATGCGCTGCACTTCATTGAACAATTCGCGCACATTGCCGGGCCAGCGGTAGCGCAACAGGCAGGCCATCACATCGGGCGGGATCGGCGTCACGCGCTTGCCCAGCGCCGTCATCGCGCGTTCGAGCAATTCGCCCGCGATCAGCGGGATGTCGCCGATGCGTTCGCGCAAGGGCGGAGTCCAGACCGTGACCGCGGCGAGGCGGTAGTACAGGTCTTCACGGAACTTGCCGGCGCGCACGTCTTCTTCGAGGTCGCGATTGGTCGCGGCGATGATGCGCACATCGACGCGCAGCGAACGGCTGGCGCCAACCGGGCGGATCTCGCCTTCTTGCAGCGCGCGCAACAACTTGACCTGAAAAGCCGGCGAGGTATCGCCGATTTCGTCGAGGAAGATGCTGCCGCCATCGGCTTGCTGGAACAGACCGATGCGGTCTTCGAACGCGCCCGTGAACGCGCCGCGCTTATGGCCGAACAATTCGCTTTCGAGCAATTGGTCGGGCAGGGCCGCGCAGTTTTCGACCACGAAGGCGTTCTTGCCGCGGCCGCTCGCGTAATGCACGGCGCGCGCGAGCAATTCCTTGCCGGTGCCCGATTCACCGGTCAGCAGCACCGGCACGTCGTAGGGTGCAACGCGCTGCAGGATGTCGATCGCGCTGTTGAGCGGGCTGTCTTTGGCGCGCGCGATGCGCGTGAAATCGAAGGCGCGCTCGACCTGGGCGCGCGCTTCATCGACGCGACGGCGCAGCGGCCCTTCGGCTGCGCGCAATTCGAGCGCGAGGCGCTGGTTCTCGTTTTGCAGCCGGTACATCTGCGCCGCGCTCTTGAGCGTGAGCACCAGTTGCTCGGGCTGCCAGGGCTTGAGCAGGTATTGATAGATGCCCGCTTCATTGACGCCCGCGATGATGTCCTCGGCGTCGGTGTAGCCCGAGATGATGATGCGGATCGCCTCGGGCCATTCGGCGCGCACGCGCTTGAGGAAATCGACGCCGCTCATGCCGGGCATGCGCTGGTCCGACAGGATGATCTGCACGAACTCGCGTTCGAGCACCTTGAGGCCGTCTTCGGCCGACGAGGCGCAAAACACCTCGAAATCGTCTTCGAGCGTGCGCCGGATCGATTCCTGCGAACGCACTTCGTCGTCGATGACGAGCACGCTGGGCAAACGGTTCATGCGACGCGCTCCTCGGGATGGTCGGTGCGATGCAGGGCCAGATGGCGCGGGGTCCAGGAATGCGGCGTCTTGTGCACGAAATGATGGCGCGCCACGTGGTAGCTCGGATCGAAGCCGTAGAAATTGCGGCGCATCTCGGCGAGTTCTTCGGCGCGGTAAGCGGCCAGCGGCTTCGTCGCTTCGTCGGCGCGGCGCGCGCGCGCCTTGCGGGCGATGCGCACCGGCAGCGCCGGATGCGCGGCGAGCAGACGCGCCTGATCGATCGCCTCGGCGCGGAAGGCTTCGGTGTCGCCGCCGATCAGGCGATCGACAAGGCCAAGCGCTTCGGCGCGCGCGGCGTCGAGCGGCAGGCGCTCGCGCATGATGGCCGCGCCCTCGGCGCCGAGTTTGCGCGGCAGCACATAGCTCCAGTATTCGGACCCGTACAGATTGCCCATGTTCTTGTAATGCGGATTGAGGATCACGCCTTCGCGCGCCCAGACTTCGTCGGCCGCGAGCGCAAAGAACACGCCGCCCGCGCCCGCATTGCCTTGCAAGGCGCTGATGACGAGTTTGTCTTCGCAAGCCAGCAAAGCCGCGCAGACATCGTCGATCGCGTTGATGTTGGCCCAGGACGCATCGGCCGGGCTCGCATCGGCCTCGATGAGATTCAGATGCAGCCCATTGGACCAGAAATCTTCACCGCCCAGGAGCAGCAGCACCTGCACCGGCCGCGTGCGCGCGTACTCGATCGCCGCGCGCAGCCGCTCGCATTGCGCGGCCGACATCGCGCCGTTGTAAAAATCGAAGCGCAGCACGCCGGTGGTGATCTTCCGCTCGTTGATGCCTTCGCCCACCATGTCCACCACTTCGGCATAGCGGATGTCTTGGCCGCTGCCCGCCTCGGGCGACCAGGGCGCGAGGCTCGTCGTCAGCTCGGGCAGTGCCATCGCGGCGGGCAGCTTGAACGCGCCCGCGTCGAGCCGCTTTGCATGGCCGATCCAGAGCGCGCCATCGCGCGTGCGCACCAGCAAGGCCTGATGCCGTTGCGCGAGCACGGTGCCCGGCGGCTGCGCGAGCAAGGCCGCGTCGAGCGCGGTGGTTTCCGCGTGCGCGTCGAAGACATGGCAGGCCAGCCCATCGGGCGCCACGCCCGCACCGTGCAGCGCGGTGCGCACGCCCGGAAAACCATCGGCCGCGCGGATCTTGCGCAGCACGGTCTTGGTGTCGTCGCCGGCCCAATCGATCGCGCGGTCGTCTTGCGTCATGCGCTCGCGCCAGACGCCGCGCGCAGGCGCGCCGGTGTCGTCGCGCCAGGCCGCGAGCGGCGTCGGCTTCCAGCGCTTGGCGCAAAACGCCTCCCAATGGCCGAGCGCTTCGCGCACGCAAGCCACCGCCGCGTCGGTCACCTCGTTGCGATAAATGCTCGCCTTGGCGGCCGGGCGCAGATAGAAACTGCGCGTCGCCCAGATCGGGCCGGCGTCCATCTCGGCCTCGGCCTGCAACAGCGTCACGCCCCAATCGGTCTCGCCGTTCTGGATCGCCCAATCGAGCGCCGACGCGCCGCGATCGCCGGGGATGCCCGGATGCACGACAAGGCAGACATGCGTGCGCCAGATCGATTCGGGAATCGCGCGGCGCAGATACGGCGCGAGGATGAGATCGGGCTTCCAAAGCGCGACCGCTTCTTCGGCGACGCGATCGTTGATGTCGAACTCGATCGAGACCTCATGGCCGAGCGCCGTCAGCTCGCACCACAAGCGCTGGGTGAGGCTGTTGAAGCTGTGGGTCAGGAAAAGGAGGCGCATGGTGGGATGTCGGGTTCTAGATGACCTTCAACGCGGAGATGGCGGGCGCGGTCTCGATGTTCAACGAACCCGCATAAGCGGCATCACTCTCCAATCGAAATACCCCAACGTCCCCTTTGGCAATCGCATCACACGAACTCTCGAAGTAAATCACCGCGGGCAGAGTCAACGCAGCGCAGCCAAGAAGCGTGACAACCGCAATTATTTTCATGAGTTTCATATGGCGCTCCGCGTAGAAAGCTCCATCGGACCGAACGACGTTGCGACCGCCGGATGCGCAGACATCTGCACATAAAAATGGCAGGGCAGATCGCGTTCGAACCAATGATGAAACTGAATCAAATAAGCCTCGATCATCTCGGTGATGTGATGCCGATGGGCGAGAAACATCTGGTCTGCATTGTCCAGAACGATCACCAATCCTGGCGCCCGGTTAGCGAGCGAAATCAGATCATCAAGCCAGCGCACCCATTGAGTCTGCGTACCAACATGGTAGGGCGGATGATCGGTTTGGAGAGCGCAGCCAATCGCCGTCGCCATCTCCCACGGGCGCTCCATGTATTGCGCACAATCCAGATAGGCAATGCGAAATCCCGAGGCGCGGATCTTGGCCACCAACGCGGGCAAATCTGCGTCAATCTCGTTCGCCTCGACGAAAGCCAGGCAATGCGAACTAGAGCGGTCGATATTTCGATAGCCAAGCATATGGAAGGGCTCAACAAATCCTCGGCAACTGCTCCCCCGTCAACCAATCGACGATGCGGCGGCCGCCGAAGCCGGTTTTCATTTGTACGAAATGCTGCGGGTCTTCGACGACTTCGCCGATGATCGCGGCTTCGGCGCCGAGCGGGTGGGCGCGCATCGCGGCGAGCAGCGCGTCGGCGTCGGGCTGGGCGCAGATGGCGACGAGCTTGCCTTCGTTGGCGACGTAAAGCGGGTCGAGGCCGAGGAATTCGCAGGCCGCGCCGACCTGGGCGTGCACGGGAATAGCGCGCTCGTCGAGCATGACGCCCACGACCGATTGGGTCGCGATTTCGTTGAGCGTGGTGGCGAGGCCGCCGCGCGTGGGGTCGCGCAGCACGCGCAGGCCGCGTGCGGGGTCGCCGAGTTCGGCGCTCGACGGCACGGCCGCGAGCATGGCTTGCGCAAGGCCGTGCAGCGCGGCGGTGTCGGAGACAATTTCGGTGTCGAAGGCGAGCGATTCGCGCTGCGACATGATGGCCATGCCGTGATCGCCGATCGCGCCCGAGACCAGCACCACATCGCCGGGCCGCGCGTTGGCGCCGCCGAGGTCGCGCTTGGGTGGCAGCGCGCCGAAGCCGGTGGTGGTGATGAACACGCCGTCGCCCTTGCCTTGCTCGACGACCTTGGTGTCGCCGGTGACGACGGGCACGCCGGCTTCGCGCGCGGCGGCGGCCATCGAATCGACGATGCGCTTGAGTTCGGCGAGCGCGAAGCCTTCTTCGAGGATGAAGCTCGCGGCCAGGTACAAGGGCCGCGCGCCCATCACGGCGAGGTCGTTGACAGTGCCGTGAACGCACAGGCAGCCGATGTCGCCGCCGGGGAAGAACAAGGGCGAGACCACATGCGCGTCGGTCGCGAGCACCGGGCGTTCGCCGGGCGCGAGTTGCGGCAACACGGTGCCGTCATTGCCTTGGGCGAGCCAGTCGTTGGCGAAAGCGCGCGCAAACAATTCGTCGATGAGCTGGGCCATGGCGCGCCCGCCCGAGCCGTGCGAAAGGTCAACGCGGCCATGCTTGAAGTCGAGGGCGCGCACATAGCCGCGCTTGACGCTGCCGCCCGCGGCGGGCACTTGCACGAGGGGCTGCGGATCACGTTCGTTCATGCCACCACATCCTTGTAACGGCCGTAGGTGTAATGCGCGGCGCAAGCGCCTTCGCTCGACACCATGCACGAGCCCATGGGGTTTTCCGGCGTGCAGACGGTGCCGAAGAGTTTGCAATCGGTGGGCCGCTTCACGCCGCGCAAAATTGCGCCGCATTCGCAGGCCTTGTTGTCGGGCACGCCGCGGTAATGCAGATCGAATTTGCGCTCGGCGTCCCAGGCCGCAAACGGCTCGCGGATGCGCAGCGCGGAATACGGCACCTGGCCCAGGCCGCGCCATTCGAAGCTTTTGCGCAGCTCGAACACATCGGCCACCAATTGCTGGGCCTTGAGGTTGCCGTCGCGGCTGACGGCGCGCACGAATTCATTCTCGACCGCGTACCGGCCCTGGTTCACCTGGCGCACCAGCATCAAGATGGCCTGCATCACATCGAGCGGCTCAAAGCCCGCGATCACGACCGGCTTGCGGTATTCCTCGGCGAAGAATTCATAGGGCCGGCTGCCGATGATGGTGCTCACATGCGCGGGGCCGACGAAGCCGTCGATGGGCACCGTGCCGAGCAACCGCACCTCGGGCGATTCGAGGATGTTCATGATCGCCGACGGCGTGAGCACATGGCAGCACAACACGCTGAAGTTGGGCAGGTTCAGCGCCTGGGCTTGTTTGAGGATGAGCGCGGTCGGCGGCGTGGTGGTCTCGAAGCCGATGGCGAAGAACACGACTTCGCGTTCCGGATGCTCGTGCGCAAACTTGAGCGCATCGGCCGGCGAATA
>CAXBRX010000202.1:0-6397 GCA_963977835.1 uncultured Derxia sp. | reverse complement strand
TTTTTTTTTTTAATGATACGGCGACCACCGAGATCTACACTCTTTCCCTACACGACGCTCTTCCGATCTAGTGGCGCGAGATGTGGAAGGCGAGGCTGCGCGCCGAGGACGCCTCGTCTGACCCGATCTTGATCGGACGCCCGGCGACCTTCGGCTGGGTCACCCGCGGCGGGTTCGGGCGCCGCCCGTCGACCGCCCATTGCTGGACCTCGGCAAGGCCCCAGCGCTCGCGGCGCGAGTCGACCAGAAGGCCACGCACCAGCTCGGCTCAACGGGCCTCAAAAGAGTGCGCGCCAGGCGTGAACATATGCGCAGCGGTCGGCGCAAAGGCCTGATTTGCGGCGCTTTGGCCAACTGGCACAGGTTCTGCTTGGTCAGAGCAGACAGACATCGCGCCGCGCTTCAACGGTGAAGCATGGCACCCCCTTCGACGGGGACGGACAAAGGCGTCCTACCGGGAAACCGGTGGGGCGCCTTTTTGTTTTTCGCCCTCGCAGGCACGGGCTTACGGAGAACGGCATGAACAGACCCAGACTCGTGGTGATCGGCAACGGCATGGCCGGTGTCCGCACCCTCGAAGAACTGCTCAAGCTCGATCCGGAGCGCTACGACATCACCGTCTTCGGCGCCGAGCCGCACGGCAACTACAACCGCATCCTGCTGTCGCCGGTGCTGGCCGGGGAAATGCAGGTCAAGGACATCATCCTCAACGATCTCGACTGGTACGCCGACAACGGCATCACCCTGCACACCGGCAAGGCCGTCACGCAGATCGACCGCATCCGCCGCAAGGTGATCGCAAGCGACGGCACCGAGGCGACCTACGACCGCCTGCTCATCGCCACCGGCTCGAAACCCTTCATCCTGCCGGTACCGGGCAATGACCTGCCGGGTGTCATCGGCTACCGCGACATCGCCGACACGCAGGCGATGATCGACGCCGCCGCCACCTACCGGCACGCTGTCGTCATCGGCGCCGGCCTGCTCGGACTGGAAGCCGCCAACGGCCTCAAGCTGCGCGGCATGGACGTGACCGTGGTCCATCTCGGCGAGTGGATCATGGAGCGCCAGCTCGACAAGCAGGCCGCCGACATGCTGCAGGCCTCGCTCGAGGCCAAGGGCCTGAAATTCCTGCTCTCCCGGCAGACCGAAATGCTGCTGCCGGCGGCCGACGGCCGCGTCGGCGCCATTCGCTTCAAGGACGGCAGCGAAATCGCCGCCGACCTGGTGGTGATGGCCGCCGGCATCCGTCCGGACAGCGCCCTCGCCGAGGCGGCGGGCATCCACTGCAACCGCGGCATCGTGGTCAACGACACCATGCAGACCTTCGACCCCCGCGTTTACGCCGTCGGCGAGTGCGCCAATCACCGCGGCATCGCCTACGGCCTGGTCGCGCCCCTGTTCGAGCAGGCCAAGGTCTGTGCCAACCACCTGGCCAGTCTCGGCATCGCCCGCTACCAGGGCTCGGTGACCTCGACCAAGCTCAAGGTCACCGGCATCGATGTCTTCTCGGCCGGCGATTTCAACGGCGGCAAGGACAGTGACGAAATCGTCCTGCACGACCGCAGCGGCGGCGTGTACAAAAAACTGGTGCTGGCCAACGACAAGCTGGTCGGCGCCGTCATGTACGGCGACACCGTCGATGGCAGCTGGTACTTCCAGCTGCTGCGCGAAGGCAAGTCGGTGGAAGGACTGCGCGATCACCTGATGTTCGGCCAGTCGTATGCCCAGTCGCATCTCGGCGATACCGGCCACGCCGGCAACACCATGGCTGCGAGCATGCCCGACGACGCCCAGGTGTGCGGCTGCAACGGCGTCTGCAAGGGCAGCATCGTCAAGGCCATCAAGGAAAACGGGCTATTCACCCTCGACGAGGTGAAGAAGCACACCAAGGCCGCCTCCTCCTGCGGCTCCTGCAGCGGTCTGGTCGAGCAGATCCTGGCCTCGACGCTGGGCGGTGCCTACGCGGCGGTCGACAGCAGCAAGAAAGCCGTCTGCGCCTGTACCGATCTCAGCCACAGCGAAGTGCGCGCGGCCATCCGCGAACACAAGTACCTGAGCATCCCGGCCGCCATGCAGGGCATGGACTGGAAGACCCCAAGCGGCTGTGCCACCTGCCGGCCGGCACTCAACTACTACCTGGTATCGACCTGGCCACACGAAGCCATCGACGATCCGCAATCGCGCTTCATCAACGAACGCGCCCACGCCAACATCCAGAAGGATGGCACCTACAGTGTCGTCCCGCGTATGTGGGGCGGCCTCACCACGCCGGCCGAACTGCGCGCCATCGCCGACGCTGCCGAAAAATTTCAGGTACCGACCATCAAGGTCACCGGCGGCCAACGTATCGACCTGCTCGGTGTCAAGAAGGCCGACCTGCCGCTGATCTGGGAAGACCTGGGTAAAGCCGGCATGGTATCCGGCCATGCCTACGGCAAGTCGATCCGCACGGTGAAGACTTGCGTCGGTTCTGAGCACTGCCGCTTCGGCACGCAGCGTTCGATGGACCTCGGCGTCAAGCTGGAACAGATGCTCTTCGCCATGTGGTCGCCGCACAAGGTCAAGCTCGCCGTTTCCGGCTGCCCGCGCAATTGCGCCGAAGCCGGCATCAAGGACATCGGCATCATCGGCGTCGATAACGGCTACGAGATCTACGTCGCCGGCAACGGCGGCATCAAGACCGAAGTCGCCCACTACTTCTGCCGTGCCGCCGACGACGCCGAAGTGATGGAAATCTCCGCCGCCTTCCTGCAACTCTACCGCGAGGAAGGCTGGTATCTCGAACGCACTGTCCATTACGTCGGCCGCGTCGGGCTCGACTACGTCAAGGCCCGTGTCGTCGATGATCTCGACAACCGCCGGGCGTTGGCCCAACGCCTGCACGACGCTCTGCAAGGCGAACCCGATCCGTGGCAGGAAATCGCCCAGGGCCCGCGCCGCCGCGAATTCATCCCCATAGTTGCGCAAGTCTGAGGAGAACACCATGAGCCAATGGAAACCCGTCTGCCAGCTCGACGACATCCCGCCCCTCGGCAGCCGCATCGTCGCCGACGCCGAGGGCGACATCGCCCTCTTCCGAGACAGCGGTACGCAGGTCTTCGCCCTGCGCGACCGCTGTCCGCACAAGGGTGGCCCGCTGTCGCAAGGCATCGTGCATGGTGCAGGCGAGAGCACCCGCGTCACCTGCCCGCTGCACGGTTGGCACATCGCCCTGAACAGCGGCGAGGCGTGCGCCCCTGATGTCGGATGCGCCAAAAAATTTGCGGCCCGTGTCGAGAACGGCACGGTGTGGCTGGAAGCTTGAGGTCTGTTCGTTCTCGCCGGAGTCCGCCATGTCGAGCGACGTCATCCAGGAGACCCGATCCACCTGCCCCTACTGCGGCACGGGCTGCGGCGTCATCATCAACAGCAGCGGCGGACTCATCACGGGTGTTCGGGGCGACCCCGATCATCCCGCCAACTACGGGCGTCTATGCAGCAAGGGTTCGACCCTGCACCTGACGACACTCGCGACCGGGCGTGTCTTGCACCCGCAATTGCGTCGCGACAAAGCAAGCGAGCGCACGAACGTGCCATGGGACACCGCGCTGTCCACCGCCGCCCAACGATTTGCCGCCGCCATCCGCGAACACGGGCCAGACTCGGTGGCCTTCTACATCTCGGGGCAACTGCTCACCGAGGACTATTACGTCTTCAACAAACTGGCACGGGGCTTGATCGGCACCAACAACATCGACTCCAACTCCCGCCTATGCATGTCCTCGGCGGTGGCCGGCTACAAGGCAACGCTGGGCATGGACAGCGTTCCCTGCTGCTACGAAGACATCGAGCTGGCCGACCTGTTTTTCATCAGCGGCGCCAACACCGCCTTCGCGCATCCGATTCTGTTTCGTCGCATTGAAGCCGCGAAGGCCGCGCGGCCCGAGCTCAAGATCGTCGTGGTCGATCCGCGCCGCACCGACACCGCGGCGATGGCCGATTTGCACCTGCAGATCGAACCGGGCAGCGATCTTTATTTGTACCTCGCCATGCTTCATGTGTTGCTGCGCGATGCGCTTCTCGACCACGACTTCATTGCCGAGCACACCGAAGGCTTTGACGCGTTGCATGAACAAATCACTTCGACCACCCCGACCGTGGCGGCCGCGATCTGCGGCGTCCCGGCGATGGAAATCGAGCAAGCGGCCCACTGGTTTGGCAAAGCGAACGCGCCGCTGTCGTTATGGTGTCAGGGGCTCAACCAGTCGGCGCACGGCACGGCCAATTCCGCGGCGCTGGTGCATCTGCATCTGGCCACCGGCAAGATCGGCCGCCCCGGCATGGGCCCGTTTTCCCTGACCGGCCAGCCAAACGCCATGGGCGGCCGCGAGGTCGGCGCCATGGCCAACCTCCTCTGCGCCCACCGAGACCTGAAGAGCGCTGCCGATCGCGCAGAAGTTGCCGGTTTGTGGGGCGTGCCGTCGATCCCTGAACAGCCCGGCCTGATGGCCGTCCAGTTGTTCGAAGCGGTCCGACGCGGCGAGATCAAGGCTTTGTGGATCGCCTGCACCAACCCGGCCCATTCGCTACCCGATCAGACCCTGGTGCGCGAAGCGCTGGCCGCCTGCCCCTTCGTCGTCGTGCAGGAAGCCTTTGCCGACACCGACACCTGCGCCTATGCCGACCTGTTGCTGCCGGCGGCCACCTGGGGCGAAAAGGACGGCACGGTCACCAATTCGGAGCGGCGCATCACGCGCGTCCGCGCCGCCGTGCCGCCGCCGGGCGAAGCCCGTGCCGACTGGCAAATCGCGCATGACTTCGCGCTCACCCTGGGGGACGCCCTGGGCAACCAGGACACCGCCCGCCTGTTCGATTTTCCGTCCAGCGCCGCAGTGTTCGCCGAGCATGCGCGCACCACGCAAGGCCGCGACATCGACATCGCCGCACTGACTTACGAACGGCTGGATCAGGGGGCAGTGCAATGGCCTTACAGCGCCAGCACGGGCCAAGGCGTGCGCCGCCTGTACACGGATGGCCGATTCCCCACGCCCTCGGGCCGGGCCCGCTTTGCGCCCATCACGCTGCAACTCACCGCGGAAGCACCCGATACGCAGTATCCGTTACGACTCGGCACCGGGCGTTTGCGCGATCAATGGCACGGCATGAGCCGCACCGGCCGGCTCGCCCGGCTCTACGAGCATGAGGCCGAGGCACGGCTGCAAGTCCATCCGGCCGATCTCGCCGATCTCGGCCTCGCCGACGGCGCTTTGGTGCGCCTGTCGTCGCGCCGGGGAACGGCCGTGCTGCCGATCGCGGCCAACGAGGAAGTCCGCCGTGGCGGCGTCTACCTGCCGATGCATTGGGGCTCGGCCAACCTCTCAAGCCCAGGCGCCAATCTGCATACGCTGGGCGCGGTAGATCCAGTCAGCGGTCAGCCGGAACTCAAACACGCCGCTGTTCGACTCGATCCCGTGACACTGCCTTGGCGGGTGACGCTGCTGCGCGGGTGTCCGGGCATGCGCGAGCGTGAAGCGCTGGAACGGTTGGTGGCCTGGCGCCAGCGTCTCATGCCGATCCTCGCCGAATGCGACTACGCAAGCCTCACCCTCATCGGCCGTGAGCACCCTGTGCTCGTGCTGAAGCTCGCGCTGGCGCAAGGCGACGATGCCCTGGTGGGCCGCCTAGGCGTCATGCTCGAGATGCCACTCGAACAATGCCGTCACTTCTCCGATCGCCGGCTTGGCATCGAGAAGCACGCCCTGCTGGTACGCCACGCGGGTGAGGTCCGGCTCGGCGGCATTTTGCTGGCTGGCGAAACGGCAGCAACGCCGTGGTTGCTTGCGCACATGAGCGCAGGCGACGCTTTGGGTGAGTTGTTGCCTTGGCTGTTCTTGCCCAGCGATCGCGCACCTTCGGGCGCAAGTAGCCGCGGCCGCACGGTATGCAACTGCCTCAATGTGCCGGAGAGCGACATCCGCCGTGAACTTGCCGCGGGCGCAACGCTCGACGACCTGCAAACCCGTCTCAAATGCGGCACGTCTTGTGGCTCATGCCTGCCCGAATTGCGCCGCATGCTGGCCGAGGCACCACAAGGAACGCCGATGAAAAACGGCGCGCCGTAGCGCGCCGTTCCGGTACTCGCCGAAGCGAAGCTAGCCGCAGCCCAAAGCTCAGCGATTGGTCGGGAAGCTGAACACCGTGCTTTCACGCAAGCCCGCCGACGGCCAGCGCTGCGTGATGGTCTTGCGCTTGGTGTAGAACCGCACCGCGTCGGGGCCGTAGGCATGCAGGTCGCCGAACAGCGAACGCTTCCAACCGCCAAACGAGTGGTAGGCCACCGGCACCGGCAGCGAGATCGGAAGAGCGTCGTGTAGGGAAAGAGTGTAGATCTCGGTGGTCGCCGTATCATTAAAAA
>CAXBRX010000201.1:0-6429 GCA_963977835.1 uncultured Derxia sp. | reverse complement strand
CCGTCGGCCCCGCCAACGGGGAGAACTGGGTGACTTTGCGCTCGTTCAGCCCCGGCACCAACTGGGGTCTCAACGCCTCCGGGGCCTTTCTGGTCGGCATAGGGGCTTATGCGAACAACCGCATCGTGACTGCCAGCGAGGGGGTGGTGCTTGATAGTTTTGCTACCACCGTCACCCCGCTGCCCGATCTCGCCTGGCTGCCAACTCAATCAACCCGCGATGGTGTGCCCTTCACCGCGCTGGGCACGGTGCTCCCCGCGCCGCCCGGAGCCACCAATCCCGTGGGCCTGGGACTGTCCGCCAGCGGCACCTACCGGTTCGGCTTCTTCAACCGCCTGCCTGCCAATCCGGCGGCTCCGACCGTTGCCGAGGCTGACTTGACCGGCTCACCGCTGGCAGCCGGCACGCAATTGGTCCTGAAGTTTTCCAAACGCACCAATGACCACGTCAGCTTTGTGGCCATGACAGCCGACGCCGGGGTTTTGTCCGACGTCGGCTATGCCGTAAACCCCTCTGGCAATGAACTTACGGTTCGCGCGCGGGTGGTGAACCCGGTGTCGTGCGCGCCCAGCGTGAGCGTCGGCCCGTGCAGCTTCATTTGGCGCAGGCCCCGGCGAGCAAAGCGTCGCGATGGCTGCCGACCGTAAGGGCGCGCGTTCCGCCGACCGGCCATTGCGCAGCGCGCCGCAAGATGGTCAGTAAACGCAGACCTTCGGCCCAGTCGCCGAGATTGGAATCGGCGTTGATATGCCCGGCCCCATGCAACACCGACACGCGACTGCCCCAGGCTTCGGCAAACTGCACCGCGCGTTCGAGCGAGCAGTACGGATCGTCGGTGCTTGCAACCAAGGTCGAGCGAAACGGTAATCGCGCCTGTGGGATCGGGCCGAACGCGGCGAGCACCGCCGGTGCCGCGGGGCGTTCGACATCGGCAGGCGCGACGAGCAAAGCGCCCGCGATGCGCTGCATGACGCGCGGCGGCAGATGCGCCACCGTCACGCATCCCAGGCTGTGTGCAGCCAAGACCACCGGGGCATTGCAGGCCAGAATGTGCTCGCTCAAGGTCGAAACCCATTGCGCACGCACCGGTGTTTCCCAATCGGCCTGTTGCACGCGCGTCGCCGACGGCAGCCTGGCTTGCCAGCGTGTCTGCCAATGGGCGGGGCCGGAATCGCGCCATCCGGGCACGATGATGATCTGCGGTCGCATGCCTGCTGCTCCTCGACGGATTCGATGCCGCCGATGTTGCGCGAGCGGTGCCGCAGTGCCAACGACACGTTCGGCAGACCGATAGAACGAAAGTCGAGGATCGGCCATGCTCAGATCTCGTAGGACTCGCCCGGCGTGCCGATGGCCTTTTCCATGCCGTCGCGGGTCAGATGCGGCGCGAACAATTCGATGAAGGCATAGGCGTATTTGCGCAGATGAGCGCCGCGCCGGATCGCGATGCGCGTCATGTTCGCCTCGAACAAATGATGCGCATCGATGGCCGCGAGCCGCGCATCTTCGTCCGGATCGTAGGCGATCGAAGCGATGATGCCCACACCGAGCCCCGCGATCACATAAGTCTTGATCACGTCGGCGTCCATCGCGGTGAGCACGATGTCGGGCTGCAAGGCCTGGCGCGCAAACGCCGCGTCGATGTGCGGACGCCCCGTCAATCCGTTGTCGTAAGTGATGATCGGATGCGCCGCCACGTCAGCCAGCGTCGGCGCGGCGCGCTTTTTCAGCAATGCATGCTCGGGCGGCACAACGATCTGGTGATGCCATTGATAGCCAGGGAAGGTCACGAGTTCCGGCATCAAGCCGACCGATTCGGTGGCGATGCCGATGTCGGCCTTGCCGGTGGCCACCCATTCGGCGATGTGGGCCGGCGAGCCTTGTTGCAGATTCAGGTGCACGCCGGGAAAGCGCTCGCGGAAAGCCCGAACCACGCGTGGCAATGCGTAGCGCGCCTGCGAATGGGTCGTGGCCACGGTCAGGCGTCCGACATCGCGGCCGGTGAACTCCTCGGCCGCACGTCGCAGATTGTCCTGCTCGACGAGCAGACGTTCCACGACGCGCACGACTTCGAGCCCCGGTTCGGTCAGGCCCGTCAATCGTTTGCCGGCGCGCTCGAAGATCACCACGCCGAGTTCATCCTCCAACTCGCGGATGTGCCGGCTCACGCCCGGCTGCGAGGTATGCAGGCGCAATGCCACCTCCGTCAGGTTGAAGTCGCAACGCAAGGTTTCGCGCACCGAGCGCAATTGCTGAAAGTTCACGATTGGGGGCCGACCGGGGATGACCTGGAGACTTTGCCTGCGCGCCGCGAAGAGAACCAACGAGCGTTTGGTTATGTCCTCATGCGCAGCGCGCATATGCTCAGCGCGCGGGTTGATACAACTGATCGAAGACACCGCCGTCGGCGAAATGAAGCTTCTGCGCCTTTTGCCAACCACCGAAGACTTCGTCGACGGTGAACAGCTTCACCGGGGCGAACGTTCCCGCATACCGGGCCGCCACCTTCGCATCGCGCGGGCGGTAGTAATTCTTGGCCGCGATCTCCTGCCCTTGCGGGCTGTACAGATATTCAAGATAGGCCGTCGCGAGCTTGCGCGTGCCGTGGCGATCGACCACCTTATCGACAATCGCCACCGGTGGCTCCGCCAAAATGGACACCGAGGGCGTCACGATCTCGACTTTGTCCGGTCCAAGTTCCTTGACCGCGAGATAAGCCTCGTTCTCCCAGGCGATCAGCACATCGCCGATCCCGCGCTCGACGAAAGTCGTCGTTGCACCGCGCGCGCCGGAATCGAGTACTTTGACGTTCTGGTACAAGCGCGCGACAAACTCGCGCGCGCTCGTCTCGTTGCCACCGGGCTGACGCAAGGCATAACCCCAGGCGGCCAGATAATTCCAGCGCGCACCGCCCGAGGTCTTTGGGTTGGGCGTCACCACCTCGACGCCGGGTCGAACCAGATCCTTCCAATCGCGCAGGCCTTTGGGGTTGCCCTTGCGGACCAGAAACACGATGGTGGAGGTGTACGGCGAACTGGCATGCGGCAAACGCCGTTGCCAATCGGCCGGCAACAAACCGTGGGCGGCGATGGCGTCGATGTCGTATGCGAGGGCGAGCGTGACGACGTCCGCATCCAGCCCGTCGATGACCGCGCGCGCCTGCTTGCCCGACCCGCCGTGCGATTGCCGCACTGTCAGGTCTTCGCCGCTCTTGGCTTTCCATTGCGCTGCGAATGCGGCGTTGAATTCCTGGTACAGCTCACGCGTCGGGTCGTACGACACATTCAGCAGTGTGGCTTGCCCCGCCTGCGCCACGCCTGTCGCAAATGCCCAACCCGCCACCGCCAGGCCAGCGCGTCGAATGAAGCTCATGAACACCCTCCTCGAACGGAAATGAAACCGAGGAGTTCAGGCTAAACGGCGCGCATCACTCGCAGAACGAATGCTTTCGTGCTTGCTTATGCGAAACGCGCATAACGCGCAGCGAAGCTGCTTGCGCGCCATGCTTGCTAAGGGTCTACCGCCTTGGCTTCGAGCGTCTGCGCGCGCGCGAGCGATGGGAACAAGCGCATCCAGAGCACCGTCACGAGCAAGGTGCCGACGCCGCCGATGACGATCGACGGCACCAGACCGAACCAGGCGGCCGTCAGCCCCGACTCGAATTCGCCGAGCTGATTCGACGCGCCGATGAAGATCGAATTGACCGCACTGACCCGCCCGCGCATCGCATCGGGCGTATGCAATTGCACCATGGCCTGGCGAATCACGACGCTGACCATGTCGGCCGCGCCGAGCGCGAACAAGATGACGAGCGAGAGCGCGAGCGAACGCGAGAACGCGAGCGCGATGGTGGCCAGGCCGAACACCGCGACCGCCGCGAACATGCGCTGCCCGACCGCGCTGCGCATCGGATGGTGGGCGAGCCAGATCGACATCGCGAGCGCGCCGACCGCTGGCGCCGAGCGCAACAAGCCAAGGCCGATCGACCCCGCGTGCAACAAGGTGTCGGCGATGATGGGCAGCACCGCGGTCGCGCCGCCGAGCAGCACCGCGAACATGTCGAGCGAGATGGCGCCGAGGATGATGGGCCGACCGCGCATGAAACGCAGGCCTTCGACGAAAGATGCGACGAAGCCGCTCGACGCGCCCACGGGCTGCGCCTTGAACGGCACCGCCTGCATCGCGAGTGCCGCGGCCGCATACAACGCCGCCGTCACGCCATAGGCCGCGGTCGCGCCGACGATGTACAAGCCGCCGGCCACGGCCGGGGCGATCAAGGTGGCAGCCTGGATGGCCGAGGCATTGACGGCGACTGCGCGCGCGAACATCGACAAGGGCACCACGGCGGGCAACATGGCCTGGGTGGCCGGCCCTTCGTAGGTGCGCGCCGCGCCGCTGATGAAGACGAGAATGAAGAGGAGTTCCCGCGTGGCCAGATGCTCGAAACTCGCCGCGCAGAGCACGATCAAGACTAGCGCCTGAACGGTCTGGGCGATGACCGCGATGCGGCGTCGGTTGTGACGGTCGGCCAGATGGCCGGCAAACGGTGTGAGCGCGATACGCGGCAGGAACTGGAACAGGCCGACCAATCCGAGATCGAGCGCGCTGCCGGTCAGTTGATAGACCTGCCAAGCCATCGCCACGCCTTGCATCTGGAAGCCCGCCGCCGTGAACACACGCGCGAACCAATAAAGCAGGAAAGGCCGTTGGCGAAACAAAGGGACGCTGGCGTCCGCGGAATCGGGCGATGAGGAATTCAAAGGTCGGACTCTGAAACGTGCGGCAACCGCTCAATCGCGCCGCGTGACGGACTCGTCCGCCAGCACTTGCGCGAGCGCGTGCACGTCGGGATCGGCGATGCGCATGCCGCCCGGTCGCGTCGCGACCTGCTTGAGATGCTCGTAACTCGGCAAGATGGGGCCGAAGAACAAAGGCTTGGCGCCGTCGGCCACCAGGATGGTCGGGAAGGTCTCGATGTCGAGATCGCCGATCAGGCCCGCCTCGTCCTCGATGTCGAGCCAGCGCACGTCGAGCCCCGGCTCGCTTGCCGCGAGGCGATCGACCTCGGCGCGAAACCCGTCACAGGTTCGGCACCAACCCGCACACAAGCAAACGACCCGCATGGATGAATCCGACGAAACGAACACGGCGCGATGTTACGCCGTCCGCCGCCTCAACCCGAAACCCCGCCGGTTTCCGTGATCAGGGCGAGCGCGCCGAGCACCACGTCCTGGTAAAGATAAAACCCGGCTTCGAGCGCCGGCAAGGCGGCCGGGCGCAGGCTGGCCATCGGGTCGATCGCGACGCCTTCGAAGGCAGCCGGATCGGTGCCGGCCGCGAGCGCGCGCAAAGCCACCGCCACCCGGTCGAGCGCGACGCGCGCCGCATTGGCGTCGAGCACCTCCGGCGCCGGGCCGTCGAGCATGAAGTCCTCCCATTCGAGCAGATCGAACAGGAACTGCCCACCCTTGTAAAGCGGATGCACGCTGAGTTCGTCGAGCCAACGCGCTGCGCGCTCGGGTGCCTGGGTGCGCATCGCCACGCCGTGGCGCGCGAGCGTGCACAACAAGGCGCGCAGGCCGGCGTCCTGGGTGCGGATGGCCGACAGCAACTTCAGATCGGCCGGGCCGAAAGCGGTCTTGTTGCGTTTGGAGCTTGCCATGGTCAAAGCGCCCGCGTGGTCACGTAATGCGCAATCTGCCGCAACACGGCCTTGGCTTCATTGTCTTCGATGAAGCTCAGATCACGTTCGAAATGCTTGACGCCGCGATGCGCCAACCGGTCGGCCAGCGCGATCGCATACTCGATCGAACCGGCGCGCTGCATGGCGGCGAGCATCTCCTCGGCATGGGCCTGGGTCTTTTGCGCGCGCGGCAGCTTGTTGATCGCGGTCATGCGCCGGCGCACGCGCTCGCTGGCGGTGCGAAACAGATGGATCATCATCACGGTGCGCTTGCCTTCGAGCAGATCGCCGAGCGCTTCCTTGCCGTACAACTCGGTCTCGCCGATCAGGTTGAGGACGTCGTCCTGGATCTGGAACGCGATGCCGATCAGGCGAAATGCCTCGTTGAAACGATCGAGTTGTTCCGGGTTGGTGACGCCTGCCGCCACCGCGCCCATGCGGCATGGCGTGATGCAGGTGTACCAGCCCGTTTTCTGGGTGCTCATGCGAAAGTAATCGGCATCGCGCGCAGGCACGAAATTGCGGCGGATCCAGCCGAGTTCGACCGCCTGCCCTTCGACGGTTTCGCGGCACATGTGCATGATTTCATGGATGAGGCCGAGCGTGCGTGCCAGCCCGAGCTTGGGCAGATTCGACAGCACGAGATCGACCGCGAACAGATTCATCGCATCGCCCGCGTTGACCGCGAGCCCCACGCCATGCGTGATGTGCAGCGTGGGTTTGCCGCGCCGATGCGTCGATTCGTC
>CAXBRX010000200.1:0-6463 GCA_963977835.1 uncultured Derxia sp. | reverse complement strand
CCCCGAGCGGAATCAGCGCATCGTTGAAGTCGTAGCTGGGGTTGTGCAGCATGCACGGCCCCAATCCATGCCCAGCATCGCGATGCGCACCATCGCCGTTGCCGATGAAGACATAGGCACCCGGCCGTTCGAGCAGCATGAAGGCGAAGTCTTCCGCGCCCATGGTCGGCTCGCGGTCGCGGATCACGTTCTCGGCGCCGACGATGCCATCCATCACGCTGGCCGCAAACACGGTTTCGTCGGGATGATTGACGGTGGGCGGATAGTTGCGATGGAACTCGAATTTGATCTGCGCATTGAAGGCGCTGGCGATGTTCTCGGCCACGCGCTTCATGCCGGCTTCGATCTGGTCGAGCACCTCGATGGTGAAAGTGCGCACCGTGCCGCGCAGCACTGCCTCGTTGGGGATCACATTGAAGGCGTCGCCCGCATGGATCTGGGTGATCGAGATGACGGCGGTGTCGATCGGTTTCTTTTCGCGACTGATCAGCAATTGCAGGCCTTGCGCGATCTGACAGGCGATGAGGATGGAGTCCACGCCCAGATTGGGCATGGCCGCATGCGCGCCTTTGCCGGTGACGGTGATTTCGAACTCGTTGCTGCTCGCCATCATCGGGCCGGCGCGCAGGCCGAAGCTGCCCACAGGAATGCCGGGCCAGTTGTGCATGCCGAACACTGCATCGCACGGGCAGCGTTCGAACAGGCCATCGTCGATCATGCGCTTGGCGCCCGCGCCGCCTTCTTCGGCGGGTTGGAAGATCAAATGCACGGTGCCGTCGAATTCGCGCGTCTCGGCCAGGTATTGCGCCGCGGCCAGCAGCATCGCGGTATGGCCGTCATGGCCGCAGGCGTGCATCTTGCCGGCATGGCGCGAGGTATGCGCAAAGGTGTTGTGCTCTTGCAAGGGCAAGGCGTCCATGTCGGCGCGCAGGCCCACGCTGCGTTGGCTGCTGCCATTGCTCAGGCTGCCGACGATGCCGGTGCCGCCCAGGCCGCGCGTCAGGCGATAGCCCCATTTTTCGAGCAGGTCGGCCACCAGGGCGCTGGTGCGCGCTTCTTCGAAACGCAATTCGGGGTGGGCGTGGATGTCGCGCCGGATTGCAGCGATCTCGGGTGCAATCTCAAGCAATCGGGGGATGAGTTGCGGCCCCGAGGCGGGCAAGTCGTTCAGATGCATGATGCTGATCCTCGTGCTGTGGGCGTCGCGCTCGTGGCGCAACGCTTGCTAGATGGGGTGATGCCGAAGGTGAGGCTCAAGGCTGGAAGTATCATCCATTGCACGCGAATCGCAAACCGCGTGCCAGTTTGTCCACAACTCGCGCAAGGAGATACCCGTGTCGTTCCGCTGGTTCATGTCCGCTCGCTCATGACGGCCTACATCGTCCGGCGCTTGCTGCAATCGGTCGCGGTGTTGTTCGCGATGTCGCTGCTCGTCTTCATCGGCGTCAATCTCATCGGCAACCCGGTCGACATCCTCGTGAGCCCCGATGCCGACCAGATCGAGCGCGCGCGCACCATCGCGGCGCTCGGGCTCGATCAGCCGGTGTATGTGCAATACCTGCGCTTCATTCACGGCGCATTCACCGGAGACCTCGGGCGCTCGTTCGTGCAAGGCGCACCCGCGGTGTCTTTGATTCTGGAGCGCATGCCCGCTACGCTCGAACTCGTCTTCGTCGCGATGCTGATCGCGATCGTGTTCGGTATTCCGCTCGGGCTCTGGGCCGGCCTCAAGCCAGATTCGATCGCGGGCAAGACCATCATGACCGGTTCCATCCTCGGCTTTTCGCTGCCGAGTTTCTGGGTCGGGCTGATGCTGATCATGATTTTTTCGGTTCAGCTCGGCTGGTTGCCGAGCAGCGGGCGCGGCGAGACCATCGAGGTTTTCGGTGTGCCTTGGTCGGTCTTCACGCTCGACGGCTGGAAGCATTTGCTGATGCCGGCGCTCAATCTGGCCTTGTTCAAACTCAGCCTCATCATCCGGCTCACGCGCGCGGGCACGCGCGAGGCAATGCTGCAAGACTATGTGAAGTTCGCGCGCGCCAAAGGCCTCGCGCCGTTGCGCGTGGTGGGCGTGCATGTGCTCAAGAACATCATGATCCCGATCGTCACCGTGATCGGCCTCGAATTCGCGAGCACCGTCGCGTTCGCGATCGTGACCGAGACTGTGTTCGGCTGGCCCGGCATGGGCAAGCTCATCGTCGATTCGATCAATGTGCTCGACCGGCCGGTCATCGTCGCCTACCTGCTGATCGTGGTGAGCCTGTTCATCATCGTGAACCTGATCGTGGACCTCACGTATTCGCTGCTCGATCCGCGCGTGCGCATCACCGACAGCCGGGATTGATCCGATGAACGCACCGACCCGGCCCGATACAAGCGGCTCTGCAAGCGCGCCATCGCAGGCGCGCGCGCAAGGACCATGGCGGCGCTTTGCCGCGCAATACGCGCAATCGCGCCTGGCGGTGTTGGGCGCGGTGTTGCTCGGCCTGCTCATCATCGCCGCCGTGCTGGCGCCGTGGCTCGCGCCGCAAAACCCGTACGACCTCGCCCAGCTCGACATCCTCGATGCACGCCTCGCGCCCGGCACCCATGCCGGTGCCGGCACGCTCACCTATTGGCTCGGCACCGACGAACAAGGACGCGACATGCTTTCGGCCATGCTGTACGGCCTGCGCATCTCGATCGGCATCGGCGTGGTCTCGACCCTGATTGCGCTGGCGATCGGCACCACGCTCGGTCTGCTCGCGGGTTATGCGGGCGGGCGCATCGAAGCGCTGATCATGCGCATCGCAGATCTGCAACTTTCGTTTCCGGCCATCCTGATCGCGCTCATGCTCATCGCGGTGCTGCGGCCGGGGCTGGGCAACATCGTCATTGCGCTGGTGGCCGTGCAATGGGCGTATTACGCGCGCACCGCGCGCTCGGCAGCGCTGGTCGAGCGGCGCAAGGAATACATCGAGGCCGCGCTCGGGCTGGGCTTGTCCGCGCCGCGCATTTTGTTTCGCCATCTGCTGCCCAATTGCCTGCCGCCGGTGATCGTCATTGCGGCATTGCAGATCGCCAACGCGATTCTGCTCGAAGCGACATTGTCCTTCCTGGGCCTGGGCGTGCCGATCACCGAGCCGTCGCTGGGGCTCTTGATTTCCAACGGGCAGCAATACCTGCTCTCGGGCAAATACTGGATTTCGGTGTATCCGGGGGTGTTGCTCGCGGTGACCATCGTGGCGATCAATCTGGTGGCGGATCGGGTGAGGGATGTGCTGAATCCGAGGTTGCAAAGGTGATGGGGCTTGGTGGTCGGCGCCGTGCGGCCCTGGGCCTGTGGCACGCATGCTGCCGCGGCCCGCGCTGGGCGCGGACTGCCCTCGCGAACCCTTCGGAAGCCGCGGGCTCGCCGGGGTGGCCGTTCGCTGCGCTCTCTACCCCGGCTCGACCCTCACGCGTCCCGCGCGAGGGCAACCCGCACTTCCTCGTCTCGCTCGGCGCGGCAGAATGCGGGCCACAGGCCCAGGGCCGCACGGCGCCTCGGAGCTGCACGAAAAAGAAGCTCAAGGCGGCGCGAGCGCGGCGCAAGAACGCATGCATCGAGGCGCACGGTCATCACCGCACGCTTGGGCATCGGGCCGGCGGCGCGAATCGCTCGCAAGCGATGGGCGGGTACGAAGTGCAGGCCAGCCTTGGGTTGGCTGGCCTGCGCTTCGTGGGCCCCGCTGAGCGTTCGGCCGCAGGCCGATGCGAGCGTTTGAGCGCGGCCGGCCCGATGCTCAAGCGTGCCCGCCCGATGGTCGCGAAGGCGATGATCAAGAAGACGATGATCGAGAAGAACGATCCGACATGACCACTCCCACCTTGGAGGTCGAGAACCTCACCACCCATTTCTTCACCAAGGCCGGCACGGTCAAGGCGGTGGACGGGGTGTCGTTCAGCGTCGAGCGTGGGCAGATCATGGGGCTGGTCGGCGAGTCGGGCTCGGGCAAATCGATGACCGGATATTCGCTGCTCGGCCTTGTCGATGCGCCGGGGCGGGTGGTGGACGGGCGCTTGCTGCTGGGCTTGCGCGACGGCCGCCGCGTCGATCTGCGGGCATTGTCGGCGCGCGAAATGCAGGACATCCGCGGCAACCGGATCGCGATGATTTTTCAAGATCCGATGATGACGCTCAACCCGGTCCTGCGCATCGATACCCAAATGATCGAGACCGTGCTCGCACACGAGCACGTGAGCCGCGCGGCGGCGCGCGAACGCGCACGCGATGCGCTCGCACGGGTGGGCATTGCGTCGCCCGACGAGCGTCTGGCCGCGTATCCGCATCAATTCTCGGGCGGCATGCGCCAGCGTGTGGCGATCGCGATCGCGCTGTTGAACAAGCCCGATCTCATCATCGCCGACGAACCGACCACTGCGCTCGATGTGACCATCCAAGGCCAGATCCTGTACGAGATGCAGACGCTGTGCCGCGAGTCGGGCACTGCGCTGATCTGGATCACGCACGACCTCTCGGTGATCGCGGGTCTGGCCGACACCGTCTCGGTGATGTATGCCGGGCGCATCGTCGAACAAGGCACGGTGGCGCAAGTGCTCGAAGCGCCGCGCCATCCGTACACGCGCGGGCTGATCGACAGCGCGCCGTCGCGCAACCGGCGCGGCGCACCTTTGCGCTCGATTCCCGGCATGACGCCTTCGCTGCTCGATCTGCCCGCCGGTTGCGCGTTTCGCGAACGCTGCGCGCAGGCCCAGGACGATTGCGTGCAAGCCCCCGAGATGTGCGCCGTCGACGCGCATCGCGTGCGTTGCTGGCATCCGTTGGCGCAGGCCGCAGGGGAGGAGGCATGAACACGCCCTTGCTCGAATTGCGCGCGGTCTCCAAACGCTTCGTGAAGCAACTCGACTTTGCGGCGCGCTTGGGCAATGTGTTCGGCGCCGGCCAGCGCGAAGAAATCGTGCATGCGGTCGACGGCGTTTCGCTTGCGATTGCACCCGGCGAAGTGGTGGGCCTGGTCGGCGAATCGGGCTGCGGCAAATCCACGCTCGGGCGCATGGCCGTGGGGCTGCATACGCTCTCGGCTGGCGAGCGGTTCTTGCGTGGCGAGAACATCGCCGCTTTGCAGGCGCGCTTGTCGCACGCCGAATATCGCCGGCAGATGCTCGGCATCCAGATGATCTTTCAGGATCCGTATGCCTCGCTGAACCCGCGCTTGCGGGTGCGCGACATCGTCGGCGAAGCGCCGGTCGCGCACGGCCTCATCGCGCGCAACGAACAAGACGATTACGTGGCCGGCTTGTTGAGCAAGGTCGGGCTCGATGCGGCCTTCATGCGCCGGTATCCGCATCAGTTCTCGGGCGGACAGCGCGCCCGCATCGGCATCGCGCGTGCGCTCGCGGTCAAGCCCGAATTCCTGGTCTGCGACGAAGCCGTGGCCGCGCTCGATGTCTCGATCCAGGCTCAGGTGCTCAATCTGTTCATCGCACTGCGCGAAGAACTCAAGCTCACCTATCTGTTCATCAGCCATGACCTCGGCGTGGTGCGCCATTTGAGCGACCGCGTGGTCATCATGTACCTGGGCCGCGTGGTCGAAAGTGCGCCGGCCGACGCGGTCTTCGCCGCGCCCAACCATCCTTACACCCAGGCGCTGCTCGCCGAAGCGCCCACGCTCGAAGTGCGCAAGAAGACCTTCGTTGCGATCAAAGGCGAATTGCCGTCACCGCTTGCCCCGCCCTCGGGCTGCCATTTCCATCCGCGCTGCCCGCACGCGATGCAGCGCTGCAAGGACGAAGCGCCCGCGTTGCGCGAGATTGCGGCGGGGTGGAGCAGTGCTTGTCATTTGAATGAGGCTTGACCGGACCAAAGCTCGTAACAGCGCAAGAATTCATCTGCCGATCCGCACTGGTCGATGAAGTCAGCTTTGGTACTGATGAGATAGGCAAGCAATTGCGCAATCGCCTGTCGCTGGTCGGCAGAGCAATAGCCAAAGAATGCGTTATGACCAAAACCGGAATAGAGATGGAACAGCAATTGGTCAGCGTACCAATCATTGTCTGTACTGGGTTCCGCCAAAGCGAATCTCGCCAGTGCCGGAAAGAAATAGGCAATGCCTTGAGGTGAGCAAAAGCTCAACGGATCGTTTCCAGGAGCATTGACGTCTTCAATCCTCAGTGTTTCGCAATCGCGCGCTTGCAAGCGGGCATCGTGTTCAGCGCATTCATCGCAGTGCGCAAAGTTTGTGAAGTGCTCGGGACGTTGAATCATGCCGAAAGCGTTGTCGATCGATGCGAGGACGGCAGTGTCTGTGACCATATCGAAATGAGATGGCGGTGCGCTGCTGTCGCGATCGAATAGGCGCGCGAGCAATCTGGTGCGAGCGATTCTTACGTTGCCATGAAATCGCCTCAAAGCACGAGCGTCATGAACACACTGTAAGGATCATCAGGGTTGTAATCCCCGAACGGGCCGCATTCTTCAAAG
>CAXBRX010000199.1:0-6497 GCA_963977835.1 uncultured Derxia sp. | reverse complement strand
CCGCGCGCCGCCGTTCCAGATCGAAAACGTAATGTCCTCGCCTTTTACCCGAACATCGGACAAGCCGCTTCCCGCCGCATTCAGCAAAGTGCCATTGATTTTGTGAAAAACCTGCGTGAGTTCGATGTCCCTGGCGGCTTCCACGCCGTCCACCTTGATCTGCCAGCGCCCCGAAACTTTTGCGGGAATGGTCCACAAATACAGTGTGGCGCTCGGCACGCCGTTGATTGGCTCTTTTTCAGGCACATCAAACGTGAAGCGGTCATCCGCTTCCCAATCGCCGAAGTGATAATCGTGCGACACCACGCGCGCGCCGTACATCTTCAGCACCATCGTCGATGACGTGTAGTACATGAACACGTTCATCGCGCCGGCCATGAAGAGCGCCGTCACCATGCCGCCCTGGCCGCCCACCGACGCGCCGACCTCGATCTTCGACCCCACCCTGCGTTCGGTGACGATCGGCCTCCTCGCGCTCGCCGTCGTCCCCGGCCTCGACGGCCAGAAGATGAGCAAGAGCTACGGCAATTCGATCGCGATGCGCGAAGAGCCCGAGAGCGTGCGCAAGAAGGTGCGCACCATGCCCACCGATCCGGCGCGGGTGCGCCGCACCGATCCGGGCAATCCCGAGCGTTGCCCGGTCTGGCAATTCCATCTGGTGTATTCCGACGACGGCACCCGCGAATGGGTGACCAAGGGCTGCACGACGGCCGGCATCGGCTGCCTCGATTGCAAGGCGCCGGTCGCCGAAGCCATCGTGCGCGAGCTCGAACCGATGCGCGAACGCGCCCAGCCTTACCTCGACAACCCGCGCCTTGTGCACGACATCCTCGCCGACGGTTGCGACCGTGCGCGTGCGGTGGCGCGCGAGACCATGCGCGATGTGCGTGGGGCGATGGGGCTCAAACAGGACTGAGTGCACCCGATGGGCACCGCAAACGGCAGTACCGACGTGGCCAACACCGACAGTTGCTCGGCGGCTGCATCGCCCTGGGTCGAGCGCTGGCTGAGCGGATTGCCGGCCGGCGCCAAGGTGCTCGATCTCGCCTGCGGCGGCGGGCGCCATGTGCATGCCGCCCTGGCGCGCGGATTGACGGTCTGCGCCATCGATCGCGACGCGGCGGCGCTGGCGCAATTGCCGGAAGCGGTCGAGCGGCTCGAATTCGATCTCGAACAAGGCGCTTGGCCCTGGGCCGACCGTCGGTTCGACGCCATCGTCGTCACCAACTACCTGTATCGCCCTTTGTTCGACACCCTGGTGGCGGCGCTGGGCGAGGGCGGCATCCTGATTTACGAGACCTTTGCCGACGGCAACGCGCGCTATGGCCGGCCCTCCAACCCCGATTTTTTGCTGCGTGCCGGCGAATTGCGGACCAAGGTTGCCGAGCGCCTGCATGTGCTGGCCTTCGAGGACGGTTATGCGGCGGCGCCGCGACCGGCGCGGGTGCAGCGCGTGGCGGCCTTGCGCATGCCGGCGCATGACGACGCTCAGGCCGAATTGCTCGAGCGTTTCGCGCTCTGAGAATCGGTGACAAACCGGGCTCATCCGGCCGCCATTTCCCCTCGAATCGTTCGGCTACAATGCCGCTTTCTCTTTCGCAGACGAACATGATCACAGGCAGCATCGTTGCGATCGTCACCCCGATGCACGCGGACGGATCGCTGGATTACGAAGGCTTGCGCAAGCTGGTGGACTGGCATGTGGCCGAAGGCACGAATGCAATCGTGATCGTCGGCACGACGGGCGAGTCGCCGACCGTCAACGTCGACGAGCATGTCGAGTTGATCCGGGTTTGCGTCGAACAGGCCAACAAGCGCATCGCCGTCATCGCCGGAGCCGGCGGCAATTCCACCGCCGAGGCCATCGCCTTGGCGACGGCGGCCAAGAAGGTTGGCGCCGACGCGCAATTGTCGGTCGTGCCCTACTACAACAAGCCGCCGCAAGAAGGCTTGTATCGCCATTTCCGCACGATCGCCGAATCGGTCGATCTGCCGATGATTCTTTACAACGTGCCCGGTCGCACCGTGGCCGACCTGTCCAATGACACCGTCGCGCGTCTGGCGCAGGTGCCGGGCATCGTCGGCATCAAGGACGCCACCGGCAACATCGAGCGCGGCAGCCTGCTGCTGAGCATGGTGCCCGAGAATTTTGCCGTGTACAGCGGCGACGACCTGACCGCCATCGCGCTCATGCTGCTCGGCGGCAAGGGCAATATTTCGGTCACCGCCAACGTGGCACCGCGCGCGATGAGCGATTTGTGCAAGGCGGCCATGGCTGGCGATGCCGGCACTGCCTGGGCGATCCAAAAACGTTTGCTCAAGCTGCACAAGCAGATGTTCGTCGAAGCCAACCCCATTCCTGTGAAATGGGCGCTGCAACAGATGGGCCGCATCGGTGCGGGAATCCGTCTGCCCTTGGTGCCGTTGTCCGAAGGCGCCCAACCCGCATTGCGCGACGCCATGCGCGACGTCGGCCTACTCTGAATCGGGAAACTGCATGAAGCCTGTCCACTTGTCGTTCGACAAGCGCGTTGTTCTTGCGATGTCGGTTGCCGCAGCGCTGTCGGGTTGCGGTCTGTTCCAGAGTTCGGACCCCGAATACAAAGGGCTGCAACGCGGCACTTCGCTCGAGATTCCGCCCGATCTGAGCAAACTGCAGCGCGACGATCGCTACACCGTGCCCGGCGCCGCAACGGCCTCGCAAATGGCTGCCGCCAGCGGCGCCCAGGCGGGCAGCGCCGGCAGCGCGCAACCCGTGCTGCCGACGACCAAGATCGCGCACATCGAGCGTGACGGCAATCAGCGCTGGCTGGTCGTCGATCGCGCGGCCGATCAGGTCTATGACAACGTGCACGAGTTCTGGCTCAAGAACGGCTTCAAGCTCGAAGTCGAAGACCGCAGCGCCGGCATTCTCGAGACCGAATGGACGCAAGACAAGGCGCGCATGCCGCGCACCGGCTTGCGTGCCTTCCTCGGCAAGCTCGGCGATTCGATCTTCGATACCGGCCTGCGTGATCGCTACCGCACCCGGCTCGAGCGCGTCGGCAACACGACCGAGGTCTACATCAGCCAGCGCGGCGCCGAAGAGATCATGAATTCGACGCGCGACCAGACTGTCTGGCAACCGCGCCCCAACGATCCCAACCTGGAAGCCGAGTATCTGCAAAAGCTCGAGGCTTACCTCGCAGGTGCGGATTCCAGCGCGAAGCCGGCGGCTGCGGGCGGCAATGCAACCGCGCCGGCTGCCGCGGCTGCGCCCACGGTCGAGCGCGCCAAGCTGGTCAAGAACGGCAGCACGAGCTATGTCGAGATCGACGATGGCTTCGATCGCGCGTGGCGCCGTGTCGGCTTGGCACTCGATCGCTCGGGCTTCACGGTCGAAGAACGCGACAAGGCCGGCGGGCGGTATGTGGTCCGCTATGTCGATCCCGATCAGGACAAGGACGGCCCGGGCTTCTTCGCCAAGCTGTTCGGTAGTGCGAAGGACGTGAAGCCGGTGCAGTACCGCGTGTTCGTGCGCCCGCAAGGCTCGACCGTGCAGGTCTCGGTCCAGCCGGTGCAGGCGCCGGCCGACAAGCTGCCCGATGCTTCGCCGCGCATCCTGCAATTGCTCCACGACGAGCTGAAGTAGCCGTTCCGCTTCGGCGGGAGTGTGGTGGGATGCAGACCTTGCGCTACACGAGTCTGGGCAGCGGTAGCGAGGGCAACGCGCTATTGATCGAAGCCGCGGGCGACGGTGAAAGCCGCTCGCGGCTTTTGCTCGATTGCGGCTTCGGTTTGCGCGATGTCACCCGGCGCCTCGCCGAGCGTGGTGTCGCGCCCGAATCGCTCGATGCGATTCTCGTCACCCACGAACACAACGACCATGTCGGCGGCGCACTGCGTCTCGCGCGCCGGCACGGCATCGCCTTGTATTGCTCGCATGGCACCTGGACCTCGGTCGTGCAATCGCAAGGCGCGGCTGCGGCGGCCGATCTGAGCGTGCGCTTCGTGTGCAGCCACACGGCGTTCTCGGTGGGCGATCTGGAGATCCAGCCGTTTCCGGTGCCGCACGATGCGCGCGAACCCACGCAGTTCGTGTTTGTGCATGCCGGCAAGCGCTTGGGCGTGTTGACCGACACCGGATGCGCCACCGCGTGCATCGTCGAGCATCTCAACGGTTGCGATGCCTTGGTGCTCGAATGCAACCATGACCCGCAGTTGCTCGCGCATTCCGATTATCCGGACCGACTCAAACGGCGCATCGCGGGGGATTACGGGCATTTGTCGAACGCGGCCGCGGCCGACTTGCTCGATCGGCTCGATCGTTCACGGCTGCAGCATCTGCACGCCGCCCATCTGAGCCGTCAGAACAATCGCCCGGAATTGGCCGCCGCCACGTTGGCGGAAGTCTTGCGCGTCAGCGCAGCCGACATCGGCATTGCCAGTCAGGACGAGGGCTTCGACTGGGTCACACTCGCTTGATCGCGGCGATGGATCTCGATCGTCGTATGGACGATCTCTTCGTGGATCGATAAACCCTCGCGCACGCGTTGCGGCGTGAGCGTCGCATCGTCGGTGACGACGGCGAGCACGCAAGCGTAAGTGGCGCGGCCCACGCGCCAGACATGCAGATCGACGAGCTCGGTGCTCGGATTGGCATCGAGATTGCGGATGACCTCGCGGATTTCTTCGACGACCGGATGATCCATCTCTCGGTCGAGCAAAACGGTGCCGGTCTGCCTGACCAGCTTGATGGCCCAAAGACCGACCAGCACGGCGCCGACGATGCCCGTCACCGGGTCGAGCCAGTTCCAGCCGAAGGCCCAGCCGCCCGCCAGGGCCAGGATGGCGAGGACCGAGGTCGCCGCATCGGCGATGACATGGACATAGGCCGCACGCAGATTCAGATCGTGGCCGTGCACGTGCTCATCATGCGCAGAATGGTCGTGCCCATGATGGTCATGGCCATGGTGATGCCCATGATCGTGGGCCTGGCCGAGGATGAGAGCGCAGACCAGATTCACGATCAGACCGATCACGCCGACGGTGATCGCCTCGGCGAAATGGATGGGTTGCGGAGATACCAGGCGTTCGATCGAGCCGACCACCATCAGCGCCACGACGCTGAACATGAGGATGGCGCTCGCGAATCCGCCAAGTATTTCAATTTTGAAAGTTCCGAAAGCAAATCGCTGATCGGCGGCGAGACGGCGTGCCGCGGCATACGCGAACGCGCTCAGACCGATGGCGATGGCATGCGAACTCATGTGCCAGCCGTCGGCGAACAATGCCATCGAGTTGAACCACCAGCCGCAGACGATCTCGATCACCATCATGACGAGGGTGATCCACATCACCAGGCGCGTGCTGCGCTCGGCGGCCGGATTGCCGGCGTCGTAGGCATGCGCATGCAGCCAGGGCGCGCGATCGTCAGTGGTCATCGTGAAGGCTGGGGCCAAGAAAAAAGGCCGGCACGAGGCCGGCCTTCTTCAACGTCCGGGAAAGGACGATTACTTCTTTTCCGCGGGCTTGGCGGCGTCGGCAGCGGCCTTGGCGGCAGCGTCGGCAGCCGGGGCAGCAGCAGCGTCAGCGGATGAGGGCCAAGGGTGGTGCCAAGCGTGGCGTAGTCGGTCAGCAGGTCTTCGCCAACCGTCGGCGGTGGCAGCGCCACGGGGGCTTCGACCGGCTGTTCCACCTCGGCGAACAAGGGCAGCTGGGGTTCGACGCCGGCCACCGCCCAGCGCGCCCGGTGCCGATTACCGGCCAAACCGCGCAGGGCACCGGCGTCGGCCAGGTGTTCGCGGGCACGAACGTCCAGTCGGGCGCGCTGGCTGAGGTCGTCGACATCGCCGAATGAGCGCTGCCGGCGTGCCGCCTCGATCCGCTGGGCATCCTCCTGGCGAAACCCCCGGACCAGGCGCAGGCCGAGGCGAATCGCCGGCTGCGCCGCGGTGCCGCTGTTCGTGGCGCAGGACTATCAGCTGAACGTGCTCTTCCGCGTCGCGCTGTTCGCCGCGCTGTTCGGCGGGTCGATCATCGGCTTTGGCATATTGGCGATTGCACGGCATGGCGCGGGCGTCGTCGGCGTGGGTGTCATCGCGCTGATCCTGCAAAGAGCGCGCGGCTGGAATGCCGGGCGGACGCAGATGGGATGCGACGTGCTGATCCTGCTGGCGTCGCTGCCGGTGCTGTCGCCGGTGCGGCGATTGGCGCTGCGGCCGCCGCTCCCTACTATGCGGCCCCGGCCTGCGGATACTACCCCTATCCGCCCTGCTACTGAGCCGACCTGAACGCGATGAGGGCGTCGGACGCAACCGCCGCCCTTTTTCCTTCCGTTCCAGTGGCCAATACACCCACTGACTGACATCCATCCTTCTCCGTCGCCGACACACCGGATGCGTTCCGGATCGGCAGGAACCAAATCCAGGGAGATTTCCTCAATGAACCTCAAGGCATTCACCCGCATGGCGGTGGTGTCCGCCGGCCTCGTGCTCGCGGCCTCATTCGCGCACGCA
>CAXBRX010000198.1:0-6561 GCA_963977835.1 uncultured Derxia sp. | reverse complement strand
GGTCACGTTGTCGAGATTTTTCGACGGTGTCGACCATGGACACATCACGATCGTGCCGTCACGCTGGCGCAGGCCGACATGGACCGTAAGCTCAGGTTTGCCGCAAAAGAACAGGAAGCGATCGAAGCAGCCCTTGTTCTTGATCGAGTCGATCGTGATGCCGACCGAACTCAATTGCGCTGTGGCCGTGCAATGCAACGCAAACGCGGCCATGACGCACAACAGTCTCCAGAGTGAGTAGCGCAGCATCTTGTTCTCCTTGTGTGCCGCGCCGATGGTAATGACTGCCGATGCTGCGCAAATCCTCATCTCTAGGGGGATGGCCGGCGGGTAGCCTGTTGAAATGCCTGCGCGACGCAAACATGGGACAACCGACGCGAGGGAATCACCGCACGCTTAGCAAAGCTTAAGAAGGAGATCGGATGCAGCGCCTGATCGGAAGACTCACATCGAATGCCGGATCGGTGTGGGTTTACGGGCTGCTCATGGCCGTGGTCGCGATTTCCATTTCGCACGCCCTTCGAACTGACGCCGCAACGCATTCTCGACGTCGTGCTAGTGGCGCCCGCTTTGGAGACCTTTTTTATCGCCTGGACATCGTTGCGTTGATTCCGCACGTCCTCAACAACACCCTCGCAATCGTATTGATGTCGTTGTAAGCCGTGCCAAGCGCTTCAGCGCGCCTTGAGCACCATCATCGCCCCGAAGCCCGCGAGCGCCACGGTCTCGACCCAGCGCAGGCCCGCTTGCGCATACAAACGCGCCCATTCGTCGCGCGTGCGCTCGCGGCCGGTGGTGGCCATGAACATCTGCATGTCGAACGCGGCGGTGGCGAGGTCCGCTTGCGGACTCGGCATGATCATTTCCAGCACCACGACGGTGGCGCCTTGCGGCGCGGCAGCAGCGGACGCGGTGCGCAGCGCTTGCACGGCGGTGGAGTCGTCCATGCCGTGCAGCACCGCGCTGAGCAGATAAGCGTCTTTGGCGCTGACGGCGGCTGGCACCGCGGCCAGCAAGTCACCAGCCATGAATTGCAGGCGCGCAAGGCTCGCGGGCGCCGTGCCGGCCGCCGCGCGCTCGCGCCAATAGGCTTGTGCTTGCGCGATGGTCTGCGCACGGTCCACGACCAACGCCTGCAAATGCGCATGCCGATCGAGAATGGTGAGCGACTTCGCCCCCTTGGAGCCACCGAGATCGATCAGACGATCGAATGCGCGCCAATCGAATTCGGTGGCAAAGCTCGCGCCCGACAAGGCCTCGACACGGTCCATCGCCCGCGAGAACAAGGCATCGAAGGCCGGATCGGTGTCGGCGTAGTCGTACAGATCGCGCCCGAACGCGAGCCGAAACGGCGGCGTGCCGGTGCGCACGCCCTGCTCCAGATGCTCGAACCATGGCCGGCTCATCTGCGGCGAGTTGTGCATCAACACCAGCGCGCGCACGTTGTCCGGGCGGTCAGTGCGCAAAGCCTGCGAGACTTTGTTGTTGCCGAACACGCCGGGCGATGGTTCGGCGAAGATTTCCATCGCCACCAGCATGCGCAACAAGCGCTGCAAGGCATCGGGCTGCGCGCCCACGCGCGCGGCCAATGCGTCGGCGCTCAAGGTTTCGTCGCCAAGCACCGTGGCCACATCGAGGCTTGCGGCCACCGCGAGCACGCGCGATTGCCAGAACGCCGAGCCGACCTGCAACAAGCGGATGGGCGGCGGCAGCATGCGTTGCGGCCAGGCTTGCAAGGCCGCGCCGATGCGCGCCGCCAGCGCAAACCCACGCGCCACCCAGGCACGACGCTGAAGACTCATGCGCCTTCTCCTTGCGCCGCTTGCGCAGCCGGTGCGCACAAGGCGCTCAAACCCGCAGCAAGCAAAGTGCCGTTCATGCGCGCGAGCCGGTCGAGAAACGCCGCATCCATCGGCCGTTCCATCTGCTCCTCAAAAATGTCTTTGAGCAGCATGGGCGTCATCGCCAGGCTCACAAACGACAAGCGCAACACGTCGGGGTCGATGTCGGCCGGCGCGAGGCCGCTTTGTTTGAGCGCATCGAGCCTTCTGGCACCGCGCGTGCGCCCGCGCTCGAGCAATTGCTGGATGAAGCGCCGCCCCGGCCCGCTGCGCAAGGCAAGCACTTTGAGGATGAGTTTTGGGAACTCGGGCGTCGCGAGCATGGTGCGGTAGTACAGCCGCATGTACTCGGTGAAGCCTTCGAGCGTGGTCAGCATCTCGCCGTCGAGCACGTCGAGCAAGGGCCCGAGCGTGTGGCGGATCATTTCTTCGTACAGCCCTTCTTTGCTGCCGAAGTAGTAGCGGATCATCGAGACATTGGCCTGCGCCAAGTCGGCGATGCGCCGCGTGCTCACCGCGTGGTAATCATCGGCCAGAAAGCAGGCCTTGGCGGCGTCGAGCAAACGCTCGCGCACCGGGCCTGCGTTGGAGATTTCATCCTTTGCCATTCGCGCCACCTGCAAACATGGAATGCCTGCAGGTTAGCGAGGGCGGCGGCGCGAGAACAGCGAAATCGTCAATCGAAATGCGCCGTGCGTTTGATGTCGCACGCACGTCATACAGAACCGAAATGATGCCGTCGTAACTCCTTGCGCTCCACCTGGAGGATTCTCATGACGACATCCTGGAAAGCCATCGACGCGGCGATCACTGCGCATCTGCCCTCGCTCCAAAAGCCGGGGGTGCTGGCGCTGCGGCCCGGCTTCAAGATGACGGCGGGCAAGATGACGCCGGTGCCAGCCATCATCGCCACCGTGGCGCACAAAGGGCCGGTCGCGCCGGATCAATGCGTGCCGCCCATGATCGCCGGGTATCCGACCGATGTGCGGCAAGCCAGCTCGCTCGAACTATTGCGCCGCGACGATCCGCAAGCATTCGCCGCCTGGCAATTGCGTGGCCCAACGGAATACACCTTGCCCTTGCATGACCACGAGCGCGACGCGGCCACCGGCGCACTGCTCCAGGCGCCGAGCAGCGCAGCCTTGCCTAGGAGTGCGCCGCTCAAACCGTATCAGCCGGCGCCGGGTGTGGCGCTCGATGCCGTCAGCGGCAAGGTCGACCTGATATTGCACGCCAGCCCCGACGCCGGCTGGTTGCAACTGCGCCCTTTCCTCGCGGGAACGACGCATACGCTCACGGTCGGCATGTATGACTTCACGTCGGCCCACATCCTCGATGCGGTGGTGGCTGATCTGGCGGGCAAACAGCAGATGTCCTTGGTTCTCGACCATCCGGCCAAGAATCCAACTGCAGACCAGACCGATGAACAAACCGAAGCCGCACTACAAGCGGCGCTGCACAAGCGCCTTGCCTTCGCGTGGGCGGCCGAAGCGCACGATCCGAAGGTAAACGCGGCGTATTTTCCGAACGCGTATCACATCAAGGTAGCGGTGCGCGATGGCAGTACCTTCTGGTTGTCGAGCGGCAATTGGAACAACTCGAATCAGCCCGACATCGACCCGTTCAAGCATCGCGCGGGGGCCGACGCCATCGCCGCCAAAAGCGACCGCGATTGGCATGTGATCGTGTCGCATGCCGGGCTTGCCAAGACCTTCGAGGCCTATCTGCTGCACGATCTGGCGATGGCACGCACGGTGCAGCAGACGCAAGCGGCCGCCTTTGCCGAGGCCTTACCAGAACTGGAAACGGTGATTTCGCCGCTGGGCAAAGCGCCCGTGACTTATTTCAAGCCCAAGGTGCTCACGGGTGTTCAGGCGCGTATACAACCCGTGCTCACGCCGGATGCCGGTGCTGGGAATTACGTGAGCAATTTTTTGGCACTGATTCAGAGCGCGCGCAGCAAGTTGTATCTGCAAACGCAATACATCCATCCGCCGCAAAACGGCGCCGCGCCCGGCTTCACGCAGTTGCTCGATGCAGTCGTGGCGCAAATGCGCGCCGGCATTGATGTGCGCATCATCTTGAGCCAGTACGAAACCACCTCGGGCTGGCTGGAGAAACTGCAAGCGGCCGGATTCGATCTGAGCAAGGTGCGCATCCAGACCGGCGTCCACAACAAAGGCTTCATCGTCGATACGCAAGTCGTCGCCATCGGCAGCCAAAACTGGTCGGGCGACGGCGTGCTGCACAACCGCGACGCCTCGCTGATCATCCACAACGCCGAAGCCGCCGCGTACTTCGAAGCGATCTTCCTGCACGACTGGGTCAACATGGCCACGCCCGCGGCTTGAATTGCGCGCAGCCAAACGGGCGGGCCTCGGCGCTTTATTGCTCGATGCCCGCCTCTTCCATCGACTGCTTCATCGCCGCCTCCATCTTCTGCATCAACGGCCCCATGCGCTGTTGCACGACGACCATCGACTTTTGCATGACCATCGGCATCTTGTTGATCATGGCTTGGCCGGCGGGGCTTTGGTAGAACGCGAGCAGGCCATCGACTTCTTCTTGCGTGAAGCTGTCTTTGTAGATCTGCACATACAGCGGCTTCATCGAAGACCAGGACATTTCTTCACGCATGACCTGCGCCATTTTGGCCGGCATGCTGTCCACAAGCTTTTGTTGCTTGGCGTCGAGCTTCTTGCCCTTGAGCGACTCGGCCATGCCTTGGCGCATCGCGGTTTCGATGTTGGCGTACATCGAATTCAACAGCGCTTCGGCCTTGGCGGCGGTCAGCAGATTTTCGATCGATTCGGTCGACGCCGGTTCGGCATGCACAGAGACCGCAACGAACAAAAGGGAAGCGGCCAGCAAACGGATATTCATCAAAGTTCCTTGGGTTGATTGGTGATCGGTGGAAGATGCGCCCGAGCGTAGGAGACAAACTCGTTCAGTTGCGCACGATCTGCGAATGAGGCGACCGGGACAAACACGCACATATGTCCGCGGCGAAGAAAGATGAACTCGTATCCCGCGGACACTTCGGTATGCGCGCCCCAGGGGAAGAAGGTCGTGCTGATGGCAGACTGAACTTCGACTCCCGCCTCGGTCAAATTGACTGTGAGCGCTTCTTCGGCTGGCGCCGCAAGGTGCGCAAGCGGTCTCCAACGCGCCTCTTGCTCGGCCGTGGCCAAAGCCGCACCGAGAAGAAACGAGACCAGGACCAGATACAAAACCTGCCAGGCGTGAATAGGCCCACGCGGGGCGAGTACGGCCATGAGAGGAAGCAATACAAAAGCCACGCCGAAGAAAATGAGCACTCTGTCACGCAGCTTGCGCAATATCCGGGCGCGCTTGGTGCCGGTATCTGTCCTGCGAGTCAACTCGGCCAACGCGCGAGCAGAATCTCCTCGCTTCAATTGATAGCTTGCAGTGGGCATGGGGCTTAGTCTGTTTCGATGTCTGGCAGATTGGCCAGCACCTGGTCATAGGTGGCATAGCGCTCCAGCACTTCCACCACCACCGCCAACGGCTCGGCCCAGACCTCGGGCAGATCGCGCTCTTGCGGTTCTTTGAGGGAAAAAGCGAGCGCTTCCGTGGGCGGTTGAAACTGCGCATTGACGCCCGGCTTGTTGCCGCGCGCGTCGATGCGATACCACCCGATGCCTTCGAGGTGAACCGCATTGAGCCCATGCAGACAATACGGCGCGCCGCCGTCGCCCACCGAAAGGCGCTGGTAGCACAGGCCGGCCGGCACGCCGTTGGCCCGAAGCAGCGCCGCGAGCAGATGGCTCTTGGCATAGCAATAGCCGGTGCCGTGCCGCAAGACCTCCGACGCCTTGCACGTGACCGGATTGAGGCGATGGTCGGCGCTATGGCGAATCTGGTCGCGGACGAATTCGAAGCACGCGCGCACCAGCGCCAATTCCGAATCGGCGCGCGCGGCAAGCGTCTGGGCAAGGGACCGGACT
Source organism: uncultured Derxia sp. (assembly GCA_963977835.1). GTDB lineage: Bacteria > Pseudomonadota > Gammaproteobacteria > Burkholderiales > Burkholderiaceae_E > CAXBRX01. Next base: position 752 of record CAXBRX010000198.1, on the reverse strand, counting down.
TCCGGTGCGTCGAAGTCGATGTACTTGCTGGCGGAGAGATAACGTTGCATGAGGTTGAGGTTCAGCCAGCGCGTTGCGAAGCCGAATCACGGCGAAGGGTGCCACGAAAAGCGAGCCAAGCCGTCACGACGACTGCGCCCAGCAAGCCAAAGAACAGGTCCGACAAGGTGTCTGAAACGCCGAGGTTCATCTTCGTACCCAGAACGCAGTCCGACGCGAATTCAAGAAACTCCCAAACCACCGCCGTGATCGCTGTGAGGCCGATGCAAAGCAAGCGTTGAATGACCATTGGAATTACACCAACAATCGATTGAAGCTGCGCGACGCCGACAGAGAAGAAATAGGTGATTGCGAGCCCGCCGCAAAAGTGAGTTGGCATATCCAGCCACGGATAAGCGAGATACGCATTGAAGCCCTTGGCCGCAACGGCGTAGAAAGCGAAAACGAGCAGCGGCGCCCAAGCGGCTTGCTTGAATGTGGAGTGGAGCCAGATTTTCATGTGCGGACGATTCTAGGCATTGTTTTCACCCGACGCACGAGGACCGCAGACGGTCTCGAATTTCAGCTACGACATCGACTGTGATCGGCCCGCGAAGGTTCGGGTTTGCAAGACGAAAGACTATCTTCGAAAGGTCGATGGGCTCATCAGCACACGCGATGTCCCCTCGACATTCGATGAGGTCCGCCCAGTCGGTCAGTTGCTCCGCCGTGAGGTCGCCGGACAAGAAGCGTTCCAGAACTGGCAGCACATC
>CAXBRX010000197.1:0-6578 GCA_963977835.1 uncultured Derxia sp. | reverse complement strand
GCAGAAGACGGCATACGAGATATCCACTCGTGACTGGAGTTCAGACGTGTGCTCTTCCGATCTCTGGTCTGCATCGCGGGTGGCTCGGGGCTCGGACCCATGCTGTCGATTGCGCGCGGCGCCATGGCGGAAAGTGACCCGCGCGAGGTGCATTTCTTCCTCGGCATGCGCACGCAAGCCGACCTCGCCGCGATGAACGAATTGCAGGCGTTTGCAGGACCGCGCTTGCATGCCCATGCGGTGTTGTCTGAGCCCGGCGCGCAACCGCCGTGGAACGGTGCGACGGGCTTCGTGCACAACGAGGTGGAGCGCGCTCTGGGGGCCGGCCTCGATCGTTTCGACTTCTATTTTGCCGGGCCGCCCAAGATGGTCGAGGCGGTGCAGGAGATGCTGATGATCCGGCATCGCGTGCCCTTCGATCAGATCCATTTCGATCGTTTCGTCTGAGCAGCAACCCAAAACCAAAACTCTGGAGACATGCATGAAATCAAGCTTCGCCATCAGCGCGATTGCCATGGGCGCCGTGTGCGCCATGAACAATGCGTACGCCGATTCGTCCTCGTCGCCCTGGACCTTTCGCACCGGGCCTGCCTATGTCGGTTTCAGCGCGAGCGCCGATGTGCAGGTCAACGGCGCGCCGGTGCCCGGTGCCGATGCCTCGGCGTCATCGAACACCACGCTCGGCTTCGAGCTTTCCTACGATGTTTCGCCGAGCTGGACTGCACGTTTTCTGCTCGGCATTCCGCCGCGCACCACACTGACGGGTGGCGGCACGCTCAACGGCACCGGCACCCTGGGCAAGGCGACCTACGGACCGGCCGTGCTGTCGATGACCTACAACCTGCTCGATTCGGGGCCGGTGCGGCCTTACATCGGCGCTGGCATCAACTACACCATCGTCTTCAAAAGCGATGACGGCTTCATCTCCAACCTCGATGTGAAGAGCGCCTTCGGCTCGGTTGCCGAAATTGGCGCCGAGTTTCCGCTCGCGGATGGTTGGTCGATCGGCGTCGATGCACGCAAGATCTTTTTGAAGACCACGGCAACGGGCAACTTGCCCGCGATGGGCGGCGCCGCGGCGCATGCCGATGTGCGCTTGAACCCGCTGGTGGTGTTCGCTTCGGTCGGCAAACGGTTCTGAACCCGATCGGCGCAATGCGCGGCCCAGGCGCCTGCCCGGATTGATCGGGTGAGGGCCTGGGTCGTTCTGCCTAGGCGGGCACATCGCGCGGTCATGCGCGGCCGGCATCATCGATCCACCGTCTTCATCGGGTGGGTCCCATGCGTCCATCATTTCGCCGTTTCGTTCAGATCAGCGCCATTGCCGTGGGTTTTGGTTGCTCGGATGCCATGGCCGTCATGGCGGGCGCCGCGCCCGATACACCGGCTGCTCGGGTGGACGCGAACACCCCGGCGTCCGCCTGGAGCGGCGTGGTCAGCATTCTGGCCAACGGATCGGTCTATTCGGGCGTGTTGATCGGTACTCGCCATGTGCTCACGGCAGGGCATGTGTTCGATCCGAATCCGGTGGCGACCGCGGTATCGGTGCAATTCAATCTGGGCGGCGCGCCGATCATCGTTCCGGCGCTGCGCTACATGAAGCATCCCGACTACATCAGCTTCGGCAACCCGAACACCCAGAACGATCTGGCGATCATCGAGCTCGCCGCGAATGCGCCGGCTGGCGCCGCCATCTATCCGCTGGCCACGCGTGTACCGAGCGCCGGAACGACCGCAACCCTGGTCGGGTACGGCGGCAGCGGCAACGGGGATGCGGGTGTCACGGTAAACCGCGCCGCAGATGTCAAACGGGTCGGCAAGAATGCGCTCGACGCCTTCGATGCCGATGCCAAGGGCAGCGGCAAGATGATGGTCTATTACTTCGACTTCGATGGCCCGAACGCCGGCTCCAACATCGTCGGCGCCGGCACACTTGGCAATGCGATCGAGACCACGCTGGCGGGCGGCGATTCCGGTTGTCCGGCCTTCGTGCAGGAGGCCGGCATCTGGAAAGTGGCAGGCATCAATACCTTCACCTCGACCATGGTGGGTGGAGCGACGGTTGCGTCGACCTTCGGAACCCTGGGGGGAGGGCAAGTCGTCGCCTCGCAAGCCCCGTGGATCAATTCCGTCATCAACGCGGCCGATTCGGATGTCCCGGAATTCGGCGCTCTGGGCGCAAGCGGAGCTGCCGCATTGGTGGCACTTTCGTTGGCACTGAGGCAGCGCGACTCCCGGTGCGTTCGAGATTCGAAGACGCGATGAACACGGCTGCGTCGCCGCGTCGAGCGCTCAGGCCAGCGTCTCGATCATGGTCAGGCTCAGCGCCTGGATCGACAATTTCAATTGCTCGTTGAAACGCTGACGTTCTTCGGCATCGAGACCGGCCAGCATTTCCTCTTCGAGTCGCGCGGTCAGCGCATGCGCATCGCTCAGCACATGGCGGCCCGCAGCGGTCAGGCGCAACTGGATGACGCGGCCATGATGCGGGTCGGGCGTGCGTTTGATCCAGCCGTTGGCTTCCATCGCCTTGACGACTTCATTGGCGGTCTGCGGCGTGACGAAGGCGCGCTCGGCGAGTTGCGCGTTCGATAACTGGCCGCGCGTGCCGATCATGGCGAGCACGGTGTATTGCTGCAAGGTGAGGCCCACCGGGGTGAGCGCTTCGCCCATTCTGCGTTGCAGCATGCGGTGCAGGCGGCCGATCAGATAGGCGGCCCCGGAGGGCATCGAGCTGGCGTCGGTACGGCGCGTGGCCATCGGTTGAAATCCCGTTGCATTCGATTGGGCGACGACTATATACTAACCACAATATCAGGTAACCTGATATAAAGCGGATAACAGAAAACGCGGCACCGGATACATCAAACCGAACATTCAGGAGACAGGCATGGCAAATTACGCAGGACGCTGGCAGACGGTTGAAGTGGTGGTCGAAGAGGGCATCGCCTGGGTGACGCTCAATCGCCCCGACAAGCGCAACGCGATGAGCCCGACGCTCAACCGCGAAATGATCGAAGTGCTCGAAACCATCGAGCTCGATTCCGACGCCCAGGTGCTGGTGCTGACCGGCGCCGGCGATTCGTGGACCGCCGGCATGGACCTGCGCGAATATTTCCGCGAGACCGACGGCAAGGAAGAAATTTTTCAAGAGCGCATCCGCCGCGATGCCTGCCGTTGGCAATGGCAGCTGCTGCGCTTTTATAACAAGGCGACCATCGCGATGGTCAATGGCTGGTGCTTCGGCGGCGCGTTCTCGCCGCTGGTGGCGTGCGACCTCGCGGTTGCGGCCGACGAAGCCACGTTCGGCCTGTCGGAAGTCAACTGGGGCATCCCGCCCGGCAATCTGGTCAGCAAGGCCGTGGCCGACACCATGGGCCATCGCCAGGCGATGTACTACATCATGACCGGCGAACCCTTCAGCGGTAAGCAAGCGGCCGAGATGGGCCTGGTCAACAAGAGCGTGCCGCGCGCCCAGCTCAAGGATGAAGTGAAGGCCATGGCCGCCAAGCTGCTCGAAAAGAGCCCGGTGGTGCTGCGCTACGCCAAGCATGGCTTCAAGCGTTGCCGCGAATTGACCTGGGATCAGAACGAGGATTACCTGTACGCCAAGATCGACCAGTGCATCGGGCGCGATCCGGAAAAGGCGCGGACCAAGGGCATGAAGCAATTCCTCGATGACAAGACGCTCAAGCCGGGCCTGCAAAGCTTGAAGCGCTGACGACCCCACACCGATGCGCCGACGACTCACCAAAAACCAGAGCGCGGCGCTTTGCAGTAAGACGGAGGAGACTTAGATGAATCAGATCCAATTGCTGATCGGTGGCAAGGACCGCGACGCGTCCGACGGTGCCACCTTCGACCGCATCAACCCGGTGACCGGCGACGTTGCCACCCGCGCGGCGGCGGCCACCCTGGCCGATTGCGACGCGGCCTGCGACGCTGCTGCTGCTGCCTTTCCGGCCTGGTCGAGCACCGGCCCCAACGAACGCCGCAAGCTGTTGCTCAAGGCGGCCGATCTGCTCGATGCGCGTGCGCCCGAATTCATCGGCTACGGCATGGCCGAAGCCGGCAGCGCACCGATGTGGTACGGCTTCAACGCGATGCTGGCCGCCAGCATGCTGCGCGAAGCCGCCGCCATCACGACCCAGATCACCGGTGAAGTGATTCCTTCGGATGTGCCCGGCCTCATGGCCATGGGGGTGCGCCAGGCCGCCGGTGTCGTGCTCGGCATCGCGCCCTGGAATGCGCCTGTGATCCTCGGCGTGCGCGCCGTGGCCACGCCGCTCGCCTGCGGCAACACCGTGGTGCTCAAGGCCTCGGAAAACTGCCCGGCCTTGCATCGTCTGATCGGCACCGTGCTCAACGAAGCCGGTCTGCCCCCGGGCGTGATCAACGTCATCACCAACGCGCCCAAGGATGCGGCGGCGGTGGTCGAACGCCTGATCGCGCATCCGGCCGTGCGGCGCATCAATTTCACCGGCTCGACCCATGTGGGCAAGGTGATCGCGCAGCACGCGGCCAAGCATCTGAAGCCCGCGCTGCTCGAACTCGGCGGCAAGAATCCGATGGTGGTGCTCGACGATGCCGATCTCGACGAAGCCGTGACCGCGGCAGCGTTCGGGGCCTTCTTCAACCAAGGCCAGATCTGCATGTCCACCGACCGCATCATCGTCAGCCGCAAGATCGCCGACGAATTCGTCGCGCGCCTGACCGCCAAGGTGAAGACCATGCGCGCGGGCAAGCCCGGCGAAGAAGGCGCGGTGCTCGCGGCCATGGTCTCGCCCGAAGCGGCCAAGCGCGTTGCGGCGATGGTCGAAGATGCGCTCGCGAAGGGCGCCAAGGTCACCACCGGCCCGACGCAATTGCAAGGCAGCATCCTGCAGCCCGCCGTGATCGACGGCGCCACGCCCGACATGAAGGTCTATCAGGAAGAATCCTTCGGCCCGATCGTGACGGTGCTGCGCGTGGACAGCGACGACGAAGCGGTCAAGCTCGCCAACGACAGCGAATACGGTCTGTCGTCCTCGGTGTTCAGCCGCGATGTTTCGCGCGCCATGGCGGTGGCCGGGCGCATCCAGTCGGGCATCTGCCATATCAACTCCTCCACGGTCGCCGACGAAGCGCAAATGCCTTTCGGTGGCGTCAAGGCCAGCGGCATCGGCCGGTTCGGTGGCAAGGCGGGCATCGCCGAGTTCACCGACCTGCGCTGGATCACGATCCAGAACACGCCGCGTCATTACCCGGTCTGAGTCCTTGCTGGAGTTGCGATGTACTCGGTTCGGCGGTGGTCCGTTCGCCACGCACGCGGCTTGCGCCGCGTGTATGAATTCTTCTCGCGCCTAGCGCCCGGGTTTGCGCCCGTGGTGCGGCTGTTCGGCGAGCGGACGGCCACGGCCGTGCTGCATCCGGTCGAGCGCAATCTCAAGCGCTTGATGTTCGATTGCCGCGAATGCGGGCAATGCGTGTTGTCCGCCACCGGCATGGCCTGCCCGATGAATTGCGCCAAGGAAATGCGCAACGGCCCGTGCGGCGGTGTGCGCCCGGGCGGGTATTGCGAGGTCAAGCCCGAGATGCGCTGCGTCTGGGTCGAGGCCACCGAAGGCACCAAGCGCATCGCGCCCGATCATCGCGCGCATCCGACGCCTTTGCTGCCGGCCATCGATGTGCGCAAGCGCGGCAGCTCGACCTGGATCCAGGTCGTGCATGGCCGCAGCGATCCGGCGTTCCAGCCGCCGGTCGGCGAGCGCATCGTGCCCGAGGCTGAGTTGGGGCCTTTCGAGCGCGCCTGCCGGTCGGGCAATTTCGTCATCACCGTCGAAGTGGCACCGCCGGATTCGGCCGACCCGCAAGCGCTGCTCGCGCGTGCAGAAAAATTCAAAGGCCTGGTCGATGCGATCAACATCACCGATGGCGCGGGCGGCAATTGCCATATGTCGTCGGTCGCGGGGTCGGCCATTCTCGCCGCGCACGGATTCGCCTCGGTCTATCAGATCGCCTGCCGTGACCGCAACCGCATCGCGATCCAGGGCGACTTGCTAGGCGCCGCCGCTTTGGGCGTGAAGAACATTCTTTGCCTGACCGGCGACGATGTGAGCCAAGGCGATCATCCGCAGGCCAAGCCCGTGTTCGATCTGGATGCGGTGTCTTTGCTGCACATCGCGCGCGGCATGTGCGACCGCGGCGAATTCGCGTCGGGCCGCAAGCTCGAGACGCCGCCCGATCTGTTCATCGGCGCGACCGTCAACCCCTTCGTGCCGCCGCATCTGGACCGCATCGCGAATCTGGAAAAAAAGATCACCGCGGGGGCGCGCTTCATCCAGACCCAGTTCTGCTTCGACCTCGAAATGTTCGAAGCCTTCATGCGCGAAGTGCGCGCACGCGAGTTGCACAAGCGCGCGCATTTCATCGTCGGTGTCGGCACGCTCGGCTCGGCCAAGGCGCTCAAATGGATGGGCGAGCATGTGCCCGGCGTGCATGTGCCCACCGCGCTCGTCGAGCGCATCGGCGCGGCGAACGATCAAAAACGCGCCGCCAAGCAAGCCTGCCTCGACACCATCCGCGCGCTCGCGCAAATC
>CAXBRX010000196.1:0-6601 GCA_963977835.1 uncultured Derxia sp. | reverse complement strand
AACAAACCGTCGACTTGCACGGCGTGCGCACGCGCGGCCTTTTCGCGTTCGAGCGGCAGCACGCCCACACCGGTGAGCACGCGCGCGAGTTCCTGCACATCGCGCTGGGTGTAGCCGCCATCGACGCCGAGGGTATGCAACTCCATCAGCTCGCGCGCGTAGTTCTCGTTGATCTGGCCGGCCGCGTTGCGTGCGTTGTCGAGGTAAAGCAGCATCGCCGGGTGATGCAGCGTGGCGCCGAGCAGGTCGCGGAAACGGCCGAGCGCATGCGGTCTGATCGCGCGGTCTTCATAGTCGGCCACCAGCGCGCCCAGCGCATGCTTGCGGCTGTAGACATTGAAATGGTTGAGCCAGAACCAGGTCATCTGCTCGCGCAATTGCGCGGGTGAATAAATCGCTCTGAGCAGGTGGCGGGTGGCGGCTTCGCGTGCGAGTGCTTCGGCGGCTTGTTTGAACGCCTTGCGCGCGGCCTTTTTGCGCTCGGGGTCGCCGGCGCCCTCGGCATCGCGCCGTTGCCGATCGAGGTCGCGCACCAGATCGACGGTGGGGCGGCGCGAAATGTCCATCGCATCGATGCGCGCCTGGACTTCGGGCGGCAAGGCATCGGGCGCATGCGGGTCGAGCTGCTGTTGAAGAAAGGCCGGCATGCCTTGCGCCTGGAGCGCCTGCCAGGACGCGGCATTGGCGCCCCAGGTGATGCGATCGAGCCAGAGCGCGGGATCGGGGTCGGCGAAAGCGCACGCGGGAGCCACCGCGCAAGCCATGAAGACGCACTGCAACACGAATTTGCGCATGGTGGACTCGATGAAGGAAGTCCATCCGCAACGCTCAAGCCGCCCCTTGCGGCGACATGGGCGGGGCCGTTCGCCCCGCCAATTTGAATCGAGCCGTTACTGCGCGGCGCTGCGGCTCGACAAGTACCAGGCCACGGCTTCCACCAGCTCACGCGAGATGCCGGCCAGGCGCAATCGGCCATCGGAGCTTTCAGTGAAGGTCGCGAATGGATACGCATTGCGCGCAAGACTGCCGCCTGCGGGCACGCGGAAACTGTTCGCCCAGGCCAAAGGCAGTTGCCCTTCATAAGCGCGGACCGCGGCTTCGATGTCGGCGATTTTCAGATACCAGACGCGCGAGCATTGCGGCAATTGCGCCGACTGTTCCGGATAACGTCCGCCCTGACCCGCCGGCACGGCGCGCAACAGCGCCTCGATCACAGCATTGGTCAATTGCTGGCGCTCGATGTGAGCACCGCGCGGCACCAGGCCGTCCCATTGCGATTCGCCGACCCGCGAGGCGGCCAGCGCCAGCGACGCGCGCGACTTCGGCTCGAGGCTCGCTTCCATGGCGCGCTGGGTGTCGTCGACCAATTGTTGGGCCGAGATGCCCGCGGCGGCTGCGGGCAGGCCTTGCCAGGCCGAGCGGAACTGCGTTTGCCAGGCTTGCAATTGCGCACCGGCGGCATCGGCCCGCCAATCGGGCAGGCCGCAACTCGGGCCGGCGTCCTGACGCAACCAGATCCGCGGATAGCCCAAGCGTGCGCAATCCTCGCAAACCAGTTGGCTTTCAGGGTCACCAGTGAAATGCAAGGCCGCGGCGTTTTCGTCGTCGCAGGCAGCGCTGGCATGCCCCGCGCGTGTCGCCTGCGGCTCTGTGGTCAGCAAGCGAAAGCCCTGGTCGTCGCGACAGACCGGCATTGCGAGCGGCAACATCGGCCGCGCCCGCGACAAACGGATGTTGCTGAAGCCGACATAGGCCGTTTCTTCAGACAACAAGATGCTGGGCGCATTGGCATCGTCGAGCTTGCCGGCCGCGAAGGCAGCGGTGATGCGCTCGGCGCTGTCATAGCCTTCGGGCACATAACGCGCTTCGATGCGGGCGCTCATCAATGCGGCCAGCGGATGGTTGTCGTAACGCTTCTCGACATAGACCGGCAGCTTGTCGTTCTTGATGCGCCATTGGCCATCGTCGCTGCCTTCGAGCGCAATGCCGTTGAGTTTGCGCGCGCGCGATCCGGCGAGCGTCGGCGGTTCGCGGTCGGAAACCACCAGGGTGTCGTAATCGAAGGGCACCACGATTTTGCCGTTGCGATCGACGACGCCGGTGCGCCCGTTCACCTGGGCCGAAAACAATTCGTCGTCGCGTCCGACGCCATGCAAGGGAACCAACGCCTGGTACTTGCCGACGGCGATCGTGAATTTGTGCTCGATGAGGTTGTACAGACCCGACTGCTTGCCCTTGCGTACCAGCATCCAGGGTGTGTCGTAATCGTCAGTCGAAAGACTGTCGTAGATCGGTGCGAGCCATTGTTTGCCGTCGAAATCGTAGAGGCCGACCCGGTCGCCCTGGTACACCTGCAGATAGTCATGACGCGGCGCCGGCTCGTCATCGCTTTTGCGATGTTCGCTGTCAGCGGCGCTGCCCTCGCGCAAGGAGGTCATCGTCGGCGTGATCAACAGCTTGCCGTCGGCATCGATCATGCCGTAACGCTCGCCCTTGAGGCCATCGACACGGATGCCGAAGCGTTGCCGGCCGTCATGCGTGGACAAGGCCCAGATGCCGTCATAACGCGGCGGCACGACTTCCTTGCCGAGGGCATCGACCAGCCCATAGCTCGACCGGCCCTTGCCGACGATCGCGCGTGCGCCTTCGGGTCGAATCGAAAAATATTTCCCAGCGGAAATCAGCGCCCGGCCTTGCGCGTCGTAAACCGCCTCGCCATCGACGACGACCGCACGCGCCTGATCCCAATACGTGAGCGACTTGGCGGCCGCGATGCCCGCGATCGGGCGTCCATTGCGATCGAACGCGTGCCAGCGCGGCTCGGTGTCGTCCGCATCGTCCTCCTCGTCCTTGCCTGCCGGCGCGGACGCCTTGGCCAGGATCATCGTCTGCTCGACCGCAACACGCGCGAACTCGACCGGAAGCACCAAAGCTCCGGTACGCGCATCGAGGACGCCGACGCGCGGTCCGATCTCGACTTCCCACAAGGTCTCGTCGTCACGAAATCCTTCGTGCACACGGTCATAGACCAGTGCGGCGCGTACCTGCCCTTGTGCGTCGAGCAAACCGATCTTGTGATCGCGTTCGACCTCGAAGCACGCGCACGCCGGGTAAAAGCTCACGCCAGCGTAATCGATGGGAATGAGGATGCGACCGGCGCGCGTCATGACACCTTTGACGTAATCGCTGTCGTCGGTCGCATTGGCGGCTTTGCGATACAGATAAGCGTAATCGCCGTGGATCTCGACGCCGAGCAGATGATCGACGATGACCGGACCGCCGGCTTGCGCACGCACTTCGACACCTTCGGGCAAGCGCTGCCCCACGATGGGTGCATCGGGCCAAAGGGGTGATGCCGCCGATGCGGTCCGAGCGGCAGGGGCCGCCGCAGTGCCACCCGCAGTGCCCGCCGCCAATGCCGCAGGGCCGAGCGCCACCGTGCCTGCAAACGTGGCCCAGGATGCGGCGTGCGCGAGCGCGCGCACAAAGCCATTCAACTTCATTTTGTTTTGCCTTTTTCTTGAGTGCACCGCGGACGTCATTGCGGCGCGCAGAACATGTCACTGCCGGCTTCGCCGATGGCTTGCCGATAATCGAGCGATTGTGCCGGATCGATCACGGTCAGCGCATGCGCCGACAGCACATACAAATGCTTGCCGTCGGGCGCGAAGGCCATCGCATGCGCCCATTCGCTCGGAAACAGGCCGACGGTGCGCCCGGTGGAACGCTTGATCAGCCGCACCAGATTGCCGCGTTGCTCGAACATGGCGATCTGCGCCGTATCGGCACTGAGCGCAGCCGTCGTCGGCGCATCGCCACCGCCGCAATTGACGAAAACGGTCTCGCTGTGCCCGCGGCGCACGTCGAATGCGCGCCATCCATCGGCATCGCCCCACCACCAATGCTCGGCATCGATGGGCAGGATCGCATCGGGCGCGCGATCGGTACCCAGGCGCACCTCGGGTACGGCAGCGCGCTTGGCGAAGTCGTAGCCCACGACGGTGGCGCTGCCCTCGTCGAGCAGATACGCGAGCTTGCGATCCATCGATTGCCAGGCGATCAGGCGACGACCGAACGGCGAATTCGCTGCATCGCCGCTCGGCAACGGCACCTGAGGACCCAGTGCGCGTTGGGATTCGAGGTCGACCACGGTGTAGGCATTGTCGACCGCGTCGAACACCAGGGCGAGCTTCTCGTCGGGCGACAACAGCACGCGGCGCGGATAGCGGCCCACCGGCACCGAGGCGATCACCTTGCCGGCATCGAGATCGACGATGGTCAACGCGTCGGGCACCATCGATGCCACATACGCGCGATGCCCGTCGGCACTCACGGCGACCCCGGCCGCGCCGATGCCGCGACAGGTGTTGCTCGGGCAACCATCGTGAGCCGCGGGCTTGGGCAACGCCGGGCCAGCGATGACATTCAGCAGCTTGCGTTGCGCGAGATCGACGACGGCGAGCGTATTGGCTTCGCCATCGGTCACATAGGCGCGCTGGCCACCGGCATCGAGCGCGAACTCGGATGCCGACGACCCCGGCAGTGCGATGGCAACGCCGCGCGCCACCTCGGCCGTCACCGGCGCGGGAGCGTTCTTTGCGTCTTGTGCCGCCTCGCGCTCGATCGCGTCGCGGCGTTCCCGCTTTTGTTCGGCCGCCCGTTCCTCGCGCCGCTGCTCGTCGTATTGGGTGCGGAATTCCATGAGCGCGTCATCCTTGGCCGTGGCCACATGCCAACACGCAAGCCCGCACATCACGGTGGCGATCACCACCGACACCAGCGCGCGCCCGAGGCCGGGCGTTTGGGCCACGCCCATGACCACGCCCCCGATGAAGAAGCCGCCGATCAATCCGCCCATATGCGCGGCCTGATCGATGCCCGGGATCGCCGCGCCCATCACCAGATTGATCAGAATGATTTGCCCGATCGATTTGCCGAGCCCCGGCATGTCGTCGATGTTGCTGCGCAGATAGTCGATGACGCGCACCGCGAGCAAGGCGCCCGCCAGTCCCATCAACGCGCCCGACGCGCCGATGCTGACGGTGGGCCGCACCAGATAGGCGGGCAGGCGCGCACCGAGCGTGAACAAACCACCATCGACCTGATGCTGCCAATTCCAGTAGGTGCTGAGCCACGCGCCCGCCAGACCCGCTGCCAGATAGACCGCGAGATACGACACACGCCCGAACACGCGCTCAGCGAGCGGACCGATGATGATCAGCATGTACATGTTGGCGGCGAGATGAATCAACCCGCCATGCATGAAGATGCTCGTCGCCATGCGCCATGGCTCGCCGGTCAACGTGAGCGGCGCCAGATTGCCGCCCAGCGCCACCATGCGATCGGCGTCGGGCTTCATCCAGTCGAGACCCTGCACGAGGCCGAACACGAACATCGCCAGATTGGCCAGGACCAAGCCGACGGTGACCCACGGGACCGCCATTCCGGGCGCGGAATGAGCGCCCGGCTCTTCTACCTCGATGGACGTCATGCGATGCTCCGCGACCGATCAGCCGCCTTTTTTGGCCGGAGCCGGTTCGCCCGCAGCGGGCTGAAGATCGAACGACACTTCGCGCACCAGGCCGAGATCGGCGCGTTCGTCGAGTTCGAAGGTCTCATAACGCGCATCATTGGCCGCCATCTTGACGTTGACCTTGGCACGCCCGACCTCGCGCTTGGCGACGTCGTAAACGATCATTTGCAGACTGCCTTGCACGGGCGCATTCGCGATGAGGTATGCATCGACCGTCTTGCTGGTCTTGTCCGTGGCCTTGCCATGTTGAACACGCGACACCGTCATGCCGCTCTTGCTCATGGAATCGGTACTGACCACCTTCCAGGCAAACGCCTCGTCGAGCCCCGTGCTCGCACCCTGGAGCACATTGCCCGCCCCGTGCGCCACCGATTGCGCAGCCTCCGCACCCTTCTCCTGCAGCGCATCGCCGATGCCCTTGACCATCCCTGCCTTCTCGGCAACGAGTTCCTTGCCCTTTTCCTCGGCGGTCTGGCGTGAACATGCCACGCTCAAGAACAAGGCGGATGCGATAAGCGCAATGCGAAAGACCGGCTGAACCACGACTGCCTCCTATAAGAAAACTGAATTGACTGCCATGAACGGATCGTAACGGAAGCGCTCACGCGAAGGAGGCGGTTACGCGCGCGTCATTGCGAAGTCGATGCGCGCTGATCTTTCGATGGTTTGATGACGCCGACCGCGGCATCGCCGGTCTGCACGACAGGCCGCAATCTCACGCTCTTGACCACTTCCTCGAAGATCTTCGGTCCTTCTTCGAACGATGGCGGCACTTGGCCTTTGAGCGCCGGGCGGATCGGTTCTTGGCCTTTGGGCAAGTCAGGCGCATCGGCCAGCGCCGCGCCCATCTGCAGCTTGATGTGCGGGCGATCGGTTTGCCCAGGCACGCCCATCACTTCGGCTTCAAATTCATACGCGGTGGCCGGCCCGTTTTCTTCGAGATAGCCTTTGTTGTGATACTCACGCCCGTAAAGGCGCCCACCGCTTTGCCCTGCCATCTCGATGCGTTTGGGGCCGTAGGTGCGCTTGATCTGGCCTAGTGCGGCCAAAGCGCCGGCTGCGGCCATC
>CAXBRX010000195.1:0-6646 GCA_963977835.1 uncultured Derxia sp. | reverse complement strand
ATCAGATGGGCCATGTCCGTGCCCGTCGAGAGGTTCCCGCGGTACGGCGCGTACTTCTGCTCGCGGTCCTTCAGGATCCCGAGCAAGGGCGACGCGATGTAGATGGACGAATACGCACCCGTGGCCAGGCCGACGAGGAGTGCCAGTGCGAATTCCTCCAGCGAGACCGCGCCGAACACCCCTGCACCGAGAACGAGGAGACTGAGCACCGGCAGGAGCGCAGCGATCGACGTGTTCAGCGAGCGCATGAGCACCTGGTTCATGGAGACGTTGATGATGTCACCGAACGACACCCGGCTGGCCGAGTACCTGGCGGTGTTGTCGTGCACCTTGTCGAAGACGACGATGGTGTCGTAGAGGGTCGGATCGGCCATCTGGTAGACGGCTTCGCGGATGTCCTCGAACAGCTTGCCGGTGACCAGCGTTTCGGAGGAGAACGGCACGTAGCCCACGGTGCGACGCGCACCGTAGAAATGCGACACGAAGGTCAGACCGTAAACGCAGCAGGCCGAGCCCGACAGAATCGTCGCGGTGCGGCGCATGCGCAGGCCGACGCGCAGCGAACCGAACGCCGGGCACATGCTCTGCGGCTGGTCGTGCGGCCCCTTGGGATAATCAGCGGCATAGCGATCGAGCACCTCGCTCTTGCCCGCCGCATTCGCCGCAGATCAACAAGCCCGAATACAAGTAAATCGGCGCGCGGCCGGTGCTGCGGGCGCGGCCGGCTGGGCCGGGCTTTGTGCCCAGGCGGTGGCCGACCAGACGGCGACGCTCAAACAAACGGCGATGGCGGTCGCCGGCGCTTTGGCCCGGCGCTTCGTGACGAACATGCTGCTCCCTTTCTGATGGATGGTTGTTCTTGGTTGGGGCGGCGGATGCCGGGACCGGAAGGCGAAAACTTCTTGCCGTTGGTAAGAGTCCCTTCAAGCCTGCACGAGAAAAGCCATAACGCACGAATGGGCGCTACAGTGCACAGCCCTGCAGTATTTCCTGTCCTGATCCCACTTTGGTTCCAGATCGGCCGCCGTGCGCGGACGGCCGCCGTCCATGATCGTCATCATTCACGCCCATCCCAATGCCCAGCGCTCGGTGGTCGGCCGCGCCCTGCTCGATGCGGTGCGCGACCTGCCCGATCTGCAATTGCGCTCGCTCTACGACCTGTATCCCGATTTTTCGGTCGATGTGCGCGCCGAACGCGAGGCGTTGAGCCGCGCGCGCCTGATCGTCTGGCAGCACCCTTTGCTCTGGTACAGCGTGCCGTCCTTGCTCAAGCTCTGGTTCGACACCGTGCTTGTGCGCGGCTGGGCCTTCGGCGATGGCGCCGCCGCGCTCGCCAACAAGGATTGCCTGTGGGTGACCACCACCGGCGCCGATGCCTCCACCTATACCGAGGCCGGCGCGCATGGCGTCGCGGTCGAAACCCTCGGCCTGCCGGTCGAGCGCATCGCGCGCATGTGCGGCATGCGCTGGCTCGATCCGGTCGTGATCCACGCCGCCCACCGCGCCGGCAGTACGGCGCTCGCCGACCATGGCCGCAGTTTCCGCGCGCGCCTGCAACCTTACGTCCGCCATGAATGATCCGACCTTGTTGCGCGATGCCCTGATCTACTTGATCGCCGCGGTGGTCTGCGTGCCGATCGCCAAGCGCATGGGCCTGGGCGCGGTGCTCGGCTATCTGATCGCCGGCAGCGCGATCGGTCCTTGGGGCATGCGCCTCATCACCGAGGTCGAATCCATCCTGCATTTTTCCGAGTTCGGCGTGGTGCTGATGCTGTTTCTGATCGGCCTCGAACTCGACGGCAAGCGGCTGCTCGCCATGCGTGGCGCGGTCTTCGGCGGCGGCGGTGCGCAAATGGTCCTGACCGGTGCCGCACTCATGGTCGCCCTGCTCTTGCTCGGCATGCCCTGGCAGGCCGCGCTCGCGGCCGGCGCCGCGCTCGCCATGTCATCGACCGCGATCGCGATGCAGACCATGACCGAGCGCGCCTTGCTCAATGCGCCGGTCGGCCGCGGCGCCTTCGCCGTCCTGCTGTTCCAGGACATCGCCGCAATCCCGCTGATCGCGCTGGTGCCCTTGCTCGGCGGCGCGGCCCAGGCCAGCGGCCATGGCTGGACCGACGCGGCGCGCGCCATCGGCGCCATTGCCGGCGTCGCCTTCATCGGGCGCTATCTGACCCGGCCTTTGATGCGCCTCATCGCGCGCGCCGATGTGCGCGAGATCTTCACCGCCTTCGCGCTGCTGCTCGTCATCGGCATTTCGCAAGTCATGAGCCTGGCCGGTTTGTCGATGTCGCTCGGCGCCTTCCTCGCCGGCGTCCTGCTCGCGAGCTCCGAATACCGTCATGCGCTCGAGACCGACATCGCGCCGTTCAAAGGCCTGCTGCTCGGCCTGTTTTTCATCGCGGTCGGCATGTCGATCGATTTCGATCTGGTCTTCGCGCAACCGGGCTTGCTGGCCTTGCTCGTGGTCGGTCTGCTGGTGGTCAAGAGCCTGATGCTCGCCGCGGTCGTGCGCATCGTCGGCGTGCCGGCACGCCAGCGCTGGCTGTTTGCCGCCTTGCTCGCCCAGGGCGGCGAATTCGCCTTCGTCGTGTTCGGCGTCGCCCAGCAAGCGCATCTGTTGTCCGACGACTGGAACGCCTTGCTCACCGCGGCGGTCGCCTTGTCGATGGCTTGCACGCCGCTCATGGTGCTCGGGCATGAACGCCTGGCGGCCTTGTCGGCGCGCAGTGCCAAACGCGAAGCCGATGCGATCGACGGCGAAAACGCGCCCGTGATCATCGCGGGCTATGGCCGTTACGGCCAGATCGTCGGCCGCTTGCTGGCCGCGCAAGGCGTGCCGACCACGGTGCTCGACCACGACCCCGAGCAGATCGCCGAAGTGCGCAAATTCGGCTTCAAGGTCTTCTATGGTGATGCGACCCGGCTCGATTTGTTGCGCGCGGCCGGTGCCGATCAGGCCCGGGTGCTCGTGATCGCCATCGACGACATCGAAGACAGCCTCGCCCTCGTCGACCGTGCGCGCAAAGCCTTTCCGCATCTGAGCCTCGTGGTGCGGGCGCGCAATGTGCGCCATTGGCTCGAACTCAGGGAGCGCGGCGTCGAGGCGGTCGAGCGCGAGACCTTCGAATCGGCCTTGCGCAGCGGGCGCCAGGCGCTCGAGGCGCTCGGCGTTGCACCGTATGAAGCGCGCACTTTGGCCGACACCTTCCGGCGCCACAATCTGGCCACCTTGCGTGCGCTGCTGCCGCATTTTCGCGATGAGCGCCAATACGTCGCGATCTCGAAAAGCGGCCGCGAAGAATTGGCCGAGAATCTGCGCCGCGACCGCGCACTGCGCGACGAGGAACGCACCGACGGCTGGTGAGGTCGCGCTGGCCATGTGGCCGGCACCTTGGGGAGCGACGCATGTTCATCGGGCATTGTGCAGTGGCTTTGGCGGCCAAGCGCGTGACGCCGCGCAGTTCGCTCGGCACGCTGATGGTGGCCGCCTTGTTCCTCGATCTGCTTTGGCCGACGTTGCTGTTGCTCGGCATCGAGCATGCGCGCATCACCACCGATCCGGCCGCGCCGATTCCCATCGTCTTCGAGGACTACCCCGTCTCGCACAGCCTGGCGGCGGTGCTGCTCTGGAGCGCCTTGTTTGCCGCCGGCGTGTGGCTCGCCACCCGTGACCGGCGCGCCGCGCTCGTGAGCGGCGCCCTGGTGCTCAGTCATTGGTGTCTCGATGCCCTCGTGCATCTGCCCGATCTGCCCTTGCTGCCGGGCGGCGCTTGGCGCATCGGCGCGGGCTTGTGGCATGCGCCGGCCGCCAGCCTCACCCTCGAATTGGGCCTGTTTGCCCTGGGCTGCGCGCTATATTGGCGTGCGAGCCGCGCCCGCGATGCGATCGGCCGCTGGGCCTGGGTCGCACTCGCCCTGTTCCTGGTGGCGATCCATTTGGGCAATGTCTTCGGTCCGCCGCCGCCGTCCATCGCTGCGGTGGCCTGGACCGGGCAGTCGCAATGGCTGATCGTGCTTTGGGCCTGGTGGGCCGACCGTCATCGCAGCCCGATGTTCCTGTCTTCATCCCCTGGAGAAACTCATGAAGCGATTGCCTAAGATTTGTCTGGCCGCCTGTGTCGCGGCGCTGACCACGACCTCCGCCCTGGCCGCCGATTTCAAGCTCGTCAGTCCCGACATCGCCGCCAAATCGAAGATCGGCGAAGCGCAGGTGTTCAACGGCTTCGGCTGCAGCGGCAAGAACCAATCGCCGGCATTGCGCTGGGGCACGCCGCCCAAGGGCACCCAAAGCCTGGCCGTCACGGTCTACGACCCCGACGCGCCGACCGGCAGCGGCTGGTGGCATTGGGTGGTCGTCAACATTCCGGCCGACCAGACCGGCCTGCCGGCGGGCTTCGGCAACCAGGAGCAGACGCCGTTCGGTCTGCAGACCACGACCGACTTCGGCCAGCCCGGCTGGGGCGGCCCCTGCCCGCCGGCCGGCGCGCATGCGCATCGCTACATCTTCACCGTCTACGCGCTCAAGACGCCCAAGATCGAGGTGCCGGCGAGCGCTTCGGGCGCGATGGTCGGCTTCAACATCAAGGCCAACGCGATCGCGCAATCGAGCTTCACCGCCTATTACGGGCGTTGAACCCGGGCGGCCGCGTGGCCGCCGCGGCTGGTCAGGAGCGCCCGGCGCCGGGCGCCTGACCAAGCTTCGTTTATCATCGGGCCGCCATGCCCGATGTCGCCGCCATCCGCCGCGCGAACGCGCTCATGTTGTTCGACGAGTTCGTGCGCAATACCGTTTCGCATCCCGATGCCGCGACGCTGCGCGGACTCGATCGCCGCTTCGCCGAGCGCCTGCAAATCCAGCCTTCGTACTGGAGCCAGATCAAGAGCCGCTCGCGCCAGATCGGCGAACGGCTGGCGCGCCAATTCGAATCCTTGTCGCACAAGCCCTACGGCTGGATGGATGTTTCGCACGAACCGCCACCCGCGGCGGCGATCGAGCCGATGCGCCCGGCCGATGACGACGAACGCTTCGTCGTCAGCCTCGTGCTCAGTTATTACCGCCGCGATCCGGCGCGCGCCAAGGCGCGTTTGCTGAACCTGCTCGGCGAAGCGCTCGGTCCCGAAGACGTTGCGGCGCGCACCACAGCGCCGGCCGTCCCCAAAAAAAAGTAGCGCGCGGGGGTTGACGAAGATAAACACTCGTTTATCATCGCACCCCATCATCCATCACACGCGCAAGCAGTGCCGTCCCGCAAGGGGGAACCACATGTCCTACAACCAAACCATCAATCGCAAGTCGATGCCGCAGCCAGCGCTGCGTGGCATTGCGCGTGGGTTCTGGGCATGCATGGGCTCCGTGGGCCTTGTCGGCCATACCGGCGCAGCACAACCGCGTACCGCACGCTTCATCGATCCGGAGGAAGTACCGGCCCCAGGGGGCTGACGCTTCCAAGCAGCTTGCCTACACCAGGCCCGGATCGCTGAAAAGCATCCGGGCTTTTTGTTTTCCGGCGCGCGCTCAACGATTCCCGAGCGCAGCCAGCGCGGCGCACGCCGCAGTCCGCAGATAGCGGACGCGACCGTGAGCAACCCCGCCGCGCCAAGCGGTCAGTGCACCTGCAGCGCAGATGTGCGGACGCCGGCACGCAACCGGCACCCATGCGACGCCCGCGCGAGCGGACGTCCGAAAGTTTTCCTGGCGGGACCGTGCGCGGTGGGCGGATGCACGGGTCTCGTACCTGCACGCCACGGTGTGTGGGGCGGCCATCCGCGGTGTTCGCACCACCGCCGCAGGGAGCCTTGCAGTCCTGTCACCCATGTCCGCCATCGGCGGGGAAAGGAGCGCGGTATGCCCGCGAAGAAGAACCTGAACAGCGCGAAACCGCGCAACACCGTCTTTCTCAAGCTCAAGCAACGCTTGCTCAGTGGCGGCGGCGCAGGCCGCCACCGCGAGCAGCGCGCCTTCAAGCGCGATGAAGACAAAGACCTCGCCGACCGCATCCGTGAGGTGGGCGAGTGGTGAACCGTACTGAATCCGTTGGAGTCCCTCATGTTGGCTTTCATGAAAATCTGGCGCGCAGGCGCCGTCGAAGGCGAGGAACGGTGGTGGGCGAAGTCGCGGCGGGCGGCGCGCATCACCTCGGAAGTTGAAGCACAAGCCGCCGCGCAAGCGGCGCGGGCCGCTGCATTGGCCCGTGCCGAGGCCGAGCGCGAGCAGGCGCGGGTGCGCGCTGCTGCGGCGCTGGGTTGGTGGCCGCGCTAGGCCATGAGCAGCAAAACGCGCTACAAAGGCTCGATGCGCGCCGGATCGGGCGCATCGAGCCAGCGCGCAAATTCGTCGGCCAGCCGTTCGCTTTCGGCCACCGCGCGCGTCCAGGCGGCCTGGCGCGCGGGCACCGAGGCGGCATAGGTCTTGAAATCGGTCCGGTCGGGCAGCTTGCCGCCGGGCAGGCTGCGCACCCAGTCCGGGTCGGGCGCGAGCACCAGCACATTGTCGAGCGCGGCTGTGGGCCGATGACGGCGCTTGAACGGTTTGTCGAGCCAGCCTGGCACCAGGCTGCGCTGGAAATGTGGATACAGCACGACGCCCGGCGCGGGCAGCGCGCGGTAATCCCAATGCAGGTGGTAATCGAGGATGCCGCCATCC
>CAXBRX010000194.1:0-6662 GCA_963977835.1 uncultured Derxia sp. | reverse complement strand
GCAAGCGCCCACGCTGTACTCGACCTTTCTGCTCTGGCTCTTGTCCGAGCTGTTCGAGAAGCTGCCCGAGGTCGGCGACCTCGACAAACCCAAGATGGTCTTCTTCTTCGACGAAGCGCACCTGTTGTTCAACGACGCGCCCAAGGTGCTTGTCGACAAGATCGAGCAGGTGGTGCGCCTGATCCGTTCCAAGGGCGTGGGTGTGTATTTCGTGACCCAGAATCCGCTCGACATTCCCGACACCGTGCTCGGCCAGCTCGGCAACCGCGTCCAGCACGCCTTGCGCGCCTTCACGCCGCGCGACCAAAAGGCGGTCAAGACGGCGGCCGAGACCATGCGCGCCAATCCCAAGATCGACGCGATGCAGGCGATCCTGGAGCTTGGCGTGGGCGAGGCGCTGGTCAGCTTCCTCGATGAAAAAGGCACGCCGCACATGGTCGAGCGTGCCTGGATTCTGGCGCCGGGCTCGCAAATCGGCCCCATCACGCCCGACGAACGCAAGGCGATCATGGCCGATTCCCTGGTCGCGGGCGTCTATGAAAAAGCCGTGGACCGCGAATCGGCCTACGAAAAGCTGACCGGCCGGGCCGCAGGCGCTGCCACGGGCGGCAATGGCGGTGCGTCGGCCGGTGCCGACGGCGCGGGCGAAAAATCGATGGCCGACACCATGAAAGACGCGCTCGGCGGCTTGTTCGGTGGCGGAAAGTCGACCGGGCCGATGCTGGGCGGTGGCGCCAAGGCGCGCGGGCGCCAGTCCGAGACGCTGATCGAGGCCGCGGCCAAGAGCGCGGTACGCACCATCGGGTCTTCGCTCGGGCGCGAAATCGTGCGGGGCGTCCTGGGCGGATTGCTCGGCGGCAAGCGTTGAGTCGGCGGCGGCGTTGCGTGGACGCCGCCGTGCTAGCTCAAAAGCACTAGCACCTGCGCGTCCGCAAGGTCTTGTGCCCGGGCCGCGGCGTACACTGGCTGTCGCATTGGGGTGCGTGCGTCGCGGCGTCGCGTATCCCATCCGCATCCCGTCGTCTGGCCCGGAGGTCTAGGTTTGCTGCTCAAGAGCACCGATCCGCTGGAACGTTATCTGGTCGAGCTGGTGCAGGCCCAGGGCATGCTCGGCTCGCATGAGCACGCCGATTCGGCGCGCACGACGGTGCATCAGCAGGCCTGCGTCATGGCCTTCCACGAATTCGCCGGCTACCTCAACGAAGCCTTCGCGCTCGACAAGGATTACGCCGTCGGCCATGACGTGCGCATCAATTGCGAAGCCGGCCGCGCGCACATCGACCACCTCATCATCGCGCGCACCTTCGACATCTTCCTGATCGAATCGCGTCTCGCGGGCGATGAATTGCGCGTTGGCGAAAACGAAGAATTCACTTCGCGTTACCGCGACGGCGCGGCGTTCCGCATCCGTTCGCCGGCCACGCAATTGCGGCGCAGCCTGGCCGTGATGCAGCACATCTTCCGCAGCATCGAATTGCCCGAGCGCTTCGGCATGAAGCTGGTGCCGCGTTTTCATCGTTTCGTGGTGCTGCCCACCGGTTGCACGATCACCAATTTGTCGAGCATTCCGCCGCAGCAATTCGTGCGGCCCAAGGAGTTGTTGCGCGCGGTCATCGGCGCATCGCGGCCTTCGAGCTTGCGCGGCTTCATGTCGAGCCTTTCGCCCGACCAGATGCGCGACATCGGCCGCATCGTCGTGCGCTGGCATACGCCCGACAAGGTCGACTTCATCGGCAAATACCGCGCCCAGCCCATCGTCACCGCGTAGGCGCCGCCTCCGCAACGCGGGCGCCGCGTCGCGCAAGCTTCATGAAAGCGTCACTGCGCGGTCATCGCCGGTTTGCACGATCGCGTCGTGCAAAACCAGTCTCCCGATTCCCAAGCTTCAGCGCGCGTAGACGGCGAACGCCGTTATCGCACAGTCTGGATCTCCGATCTGCACCTGGGTACGCCCGGATGCCAGGCCGACCATCTGCTCGACTTTCTGCGCACCGTCGAATCCGACACGCTCTACCTCGTCGGCGACATCATCGATGGCTGGCAACTCAAGCGTTCGTGGTACTGGAACCAAAGCCATAACGACGTAGTGCAAAAGGTGCTGCGCAAGGCGCGCAAAGGTACCCAGGTCGTCTTCGTGCCGGGCAACCATGACGAAGTCGTGCGCCAATTCATCGGCCTGCGCTTTGGCGACATCTCGATCGTCGAAGAAGCGGTGCATGTCACGGCCGACGGCAAACGCCTGTGGGTCACCCATGGCGACTTGTACGACGGTGTCATCCAGTGCGCCAAATGGCTGGCCTTCGTCGGCGACCGTCTCTACGAATTGACGCTCAAGCTCAACCGCGCGTTCAACAGCGTGCGGGCGCGGCTCGGTTTGCCGTATTGGTCCTTGAGCAAATACCTGAAAGCACGCGTCAAGCGCGCGGTGTCGTACATGACCGCCTTCGAAGAAGCGCTGGCGACCGAGACGCGGCGCCGCGGCCTCGATGGCGTGGTCTGCGGGCACATCCACCATGCCGAAATGCGCGACATCGACGGCATCCTGTATTGCAACGATGGCGATTGGGTCGAAGGCCTGACCGCCTTGGTCGAACACGACGACGGGCGGCTCGAAGTCATCGAATGGGCCCAGCTCGGCCATGCGCCGCGCAAGCAGCGCGTCAAGGAAGTGCAGGTACCGATCGTCCTGCCCACGCCCGCCGATCTCGCGCCTTTGCCCGTTCGCGTGGCCGAGCCCGTGGCGGCGGCGCGCGCAGTCGAGTCGGTGACTGCGGCCGAAGCCGTGTCGGCCAGCGTTTGAGGACCGCATTGCGCATCGCGATCGCTACCGACGCCTGGCATCCGCAAGTCAATGGCGTGGTGCGGGTCAATGTGCAATTGGCCGACGCCTTGACGGCCGCGGGGCACGAAGTGCTGGTGCTGTCGCATGAAGGCCTGCGCACCTTCGCCTTGCCGACCTATGCCGAAATCCGGCTGGCCTGGCGGCCGGGTCCGACGATCGCGGCGCGTCTCGATGCCTTTGCGCCCGACGCCTTGCACATCGCCACCGAAGGGCCGATCGGCCTGGCCGCACGCGCCCATGCGCGCAAGCGCGGCTGGCCGTTCACGACCCATGTGCACACGCGCTTTCCGGAATATGTGCAATTGCGCACCGGCCTGCCGCTTGCGATCGGCTACCGGCTCATGCGCTGGTTCCATGGCCGCGCCGCACGCGTCATCGCGCCCACGCCGAGCATGGCCGAGGATCTGATCCGTTACGGCGTGCCCAATGTGCATGTGCTGTCGCATGGCGTCGATTGCACGCGCTTTGCGCCGGCAGAAACACCGGCCGAACGCCTGTCGCCTTTGGTGCCGCAAGACTGGCCGCGGCCGATCTACCTGTTCGTCGGCCGGGTCGCGATCGAAAAGAACATCGACGCCTTCCTGGCGCTGGATCTGCCCGGCACCAAGGTCGTGGCCGGCGTCGGCCCCGAACTCGAGCGCTTGCGCGCCGCGTATCCGCAGGCGCGCTTCCTGGGCATTCTGGCGCCCGAAGCCTTGGCGAGCGTCTATCGCGCTTCCGACGTTTTCGTGTTCCCAAGCCGCACCGACACCTTCGGCCTGGTGTTGCTCGAAGCCATGGCCTGCGGCACGCCGGTGGCCGCGTATCCGGTGCCTGGCCCCATCGACGTCGTCGGCACCTCGCCTGCAGCCGCGCTCGACGAAGATCTGCAGGCCGCCTGCGCCAATGCGCTGCAGATTCCGCGACCGCTTGCCCGTGCGCATGCCGCGCAGTTTTCGTGGGAGACCACGGCCCGGCAATTCGTCGAATTGCTCGCGCCGATCGAAGCGCCGCGGCGCGCCGAAGGGGCCGCCCTCGCGGGCTGAACCGGCGCTGCGCGAGGGGAATGCCGGTCCGCCCGGCGACGCTCCGTTACACTGAGGGCATGTCAGCAGCAGCCAGCGGCGCCGATCACCGGCGCGATTTCCTCATCGGCTTTGCCATCGCGTTGACGAGCGCGGCCTTGTTTTCGGGCAAGGCCATCGTCGTCAAGCTCACCTATCGCTACCAGGTCGACGCGATCACCGTGCTTGCCTTGCGCATGGTGCTGTCGCTGCCTTTCTTCGCGGCCGCCGCCGCGTGGTCGGCCTGGCGCACGCCCGGTGCGGCGCGCTTGTCGCGCGGCGATTGGCTGCGGGTGATGTTTCTCGGGCTCTCGGGCTATTACCTTGCGAGCTATCTGGATTTTCTCGGCTTGCAATACATCACCGCCGCGCTCGAACGGCTGATCCTGTTTCTGTATCCGACCGTCGTGATGCTGGTCACCACCTATTTGCTGCGCCGGCGCGTCTCGCGCCAGCAGGTGCTGGCCTTGGCGATCAGTTATGCCGGCATCGGCATCGTGTTCGCGCACGATCTGGCCGCGGGCGCCTCGCGCAGCGGTGCCGACGCGGGTGCGGTCGCCATCGGCGCCTCCTTCGTGTTCGGCAGCGCCGTCAGCTATGCCTTGTACCTGGTTGCGAGCGGCGAGATCGTCAAGCGCGTCGGGTCGATCCGCCTGACCGCCTACGCGACCATCGTCGCGAGCGTGCTGTGCATTGCGCAATTCGCGTTCACGCGCGATCTCGGCACACTCACCGCTCTCGCGCCGCAGGTCTGGGGCTATTCCTTGTTCAATGCGGTGTTCTGCACGGTGGTGCCGGTGTTCGGTACGATGCTCGCGATCGCCCGCATCGGTGCGCCGCGTGTGTCCATGACGGGCATGGTGGGGCCGGTGATGACGATCTTTCTCGGCGCCCTGGTGCTCGGCGAGCCGATCACCTGGTGGCAGATGGGCGGGACGGTATTCGTGCTGGCCGGCGTCTTTCTCACCACGCGCAATCGTTGAACGCCGCACGGCAACGCAATCGCAAACACTTCTACAGACGGGAGCACGCGCATGAGCCAACGCATACAGTTTTCCAAGACCGGCGGACCGGAAGTCCTGGAACTCGTCGAGGTCGATGTCGGCGCACCGGGGCCCGACGAAGTGCGCGTGCGCCAGAAGGCTTGCGGCATCAATTTCATCGACATCTATTTCCGCGCCGGCGTCTATCCGCTCGCGTCCTTGCCGTCGGGCCTGGGCATGGAAGCCGCGGGCGTGGTCGAAGCGGTCGGCGCCCAGGTCACGCATCTGAAAGTCGGCGACCGGGTCGCTTACGGCACCGGCGCTTTGGGCGCTTATGCCGAGGTGCGCAATCTGCCGGCCGGGCATCTGGTCAAGCTGCCGCGCGGCATTTCCTTCGAGCAAGGCGCGGCGATGATGCTCAAGGGCCTGACGGTGCAATACCTGTTTCGCCAGACCTACCGCTTGCAAGGCAATGAAACCATCCTGTTCCACGCGGCGGCGGGCGGGGTCGGGCTCATCGCTTGCCAATGGGCGCGCGCGCTTGGCGTCAAACTCATCGGCACCGTGAGTTCGCCCGAAAAGGCCGCGCTGGCCAAGGCGCATGGCGCTTGGGCCACGATCGATTACACGCGCGAAAACGTGGCCCAGCGCGTGCTCGAATTGACCAACGGCGCCAAATGCCCGGTGGTCTACGACGGCGTCGGCAAGGACACCTGGGAAGCCTCGCTCGACAGCACCCAGACCCGTGGCTTGGTCGTGAGCTTCGGCAATGCGTCCGGCCCGGTGACCGGGGTCAATCTGGGCGTTCTGTCGGCCAAGGGGTCGCTTTACGTGACGCGGCCCACGCTCGCCACCCATGCGACGCCCGGCCCCAAGCTGCAGGCCATGGCCAAGGAATTGTTCGCGATGGTGACCAGCGGCAAGGTCGTCATCGACGCGCCGACGCAATGGCCGCTGGCGCGTGCGGGCGAAGCGCAAGCGGCGCTGGCGAGCCGCCGCACCACCGGCGCCTCGGTCCTGATTCCCGATTGAAGCGGTTTGCGCGACACTGGGCGCGCGATGCCAGCGATGTTCTCCTCCTCCAACCAATACCAACACCGATGAAAACCTTGTGGTCGACGATGTGGCGCCTCGTATTCGCGCTGATGCTCTGGTCGAACCTGCAATCGAGCTGGGCCCAGACGGCGGCGGCCTCGCCGATCGCTCCGGCCGAAATCAAACGCCAGCTCGATTCGGGCGTGCGCCATGGCCTGTTGTTCGAACTCAAGCGCGGCGATCAGCACGGCTGGCTCTACGGCACCATGCATGTGGGCAAGCCGGGCGTGCTGCCGATCGATGCCGAGGTCATGCGCGCCGTGCAGCAGGTCAAGGCGATCGCGGTCGAGGTCGACATCACCGACAGCGCGCGCATGCAGGCCGCGGTGCGCCGGTATGCCTACTACCCGAGCGGGCGTACGCTGGCCGACGACCTTTCCGCCGATGATTTGCGCAAGCTCGACGCCTGGCTCGCCACGCGCGGCATCCCGCGCGAATCGGCCCTGGCGCTCAAGCCCTGGATGCTCGGCGCGACCTTGGTGATCGTCGAAGCGCAGCGCTCGGGCTTGTCGGCCGAACTGGGCGCCGATGGCGTCCTGATCGGCATTGCCCGTGCGGCGCAAAAGCCGGTGCGCGAGATCGAAACCATCGACGAGCAATTCGATGTGCTGGCCGCCGGCTCGGCCAAGGAGCAGGCGGCCGACCTCATGGAATTGATCGGCTCCTTGCAAAGCGGCGAAGAATTGTCCGAACTCACCA
>CAXBRX010000193.1:0-6750 GCA_963977835.1 uncultured Derxia sp. | reverse complement strand
CGAAGCGCGCCGCGCGGCCGAACAATTGCTCGCGCGCGTCGGCCTGGCCGACAAATTCGATGCCTACCCCGATCAACTCTCGGGCGGCCAGCAACAACGCGTCGCGATCGCACGCGCGCTTGCGATGGACCCCGAAGTGCTGTTGTGCGATGAAATCACTTCGGCACTCGACCCCGAACTGGTCGGCGAAGTGCTGCAGGTCGTCGAATCATTGGCCGAGCAAGGCATGACGCTCGTGATGGTCACGCATGAAATGAACTTTGCGCGCAAGGTCAGCGATCGCGTGGTGTTCATGCATCAAGGCCGCGTGCATGAGATCGGCACGCCCGAAGAAATTTTTGGCCAGCCCAAGACGCCGGAGCTGCAGCAGTTTCTGTCGGCACTCTGAGGCGCGGCACGGCCATGCATAATCGCTCGGCCCGCCCAACCTCGCAGACGAAGCCTCCATGCCCAGCCATTTTCGCCCGGTCGAACTCAAGCACGCGAGCCGATTGATCAACCACGGCCCGACCATCCTCGTCACCACCGCGGCGCGCGGACGCCGCAATGCGATGGCGGCCGCCTGGTCGATGCCGGTGGAATTCTCGCCGCCGCGCGTCGCAGTCGTGATCGACAAGCAGACCTTCACGCGTGAGTTGCTGCGCGAAAGCGGCGTCTTCGGCATTTGCATTCCGGGCGCAGGCGCCGCCGACCTGACCTACGCCTTGGGCAGCGCGAGCGGCCGCGACGGCGACAAATTCGCACAGCATCAGATCGACACCACTCCAGGGCCGGTGACGGGCGTGCCCTTGATCGCCTCGGGCTGCGTGGCCTGGCTCGAATGCCGCTGGCTGCCCGAGCCGCGTACCGAAGACCTGTACGACACCTGCTTCGCTGAGGTGGTGTACGCCGCAGCCGACGCCCGCGTGTTTGCCGACGGGCATTGGAATTTCAATGCCGAGAACCGCGCCTTGCACACGATTCATCATCTGGGTGCCGGCAATTTTGCGGTGGCGAGCGAACCGCTACGTGCGCGCGGCGCCTGAGCGCAGCGCGACGCCCGATGCGTCGCGCCCGCGCCCGGCGCCTGTTCAGACTTCCAGCGCGCCGATGTCCGGCTTGCTGTCGCGCGTACGGTTGTTGTAGTCCACCGTATTGGCATAAGCGGTGCGCGCCGCATTGACGGCAGGACTCGTGGCCGCGAGCTTGAAGCTGGCGGCGTTGCCGCCCACCGGGGTTTGCACGAATTTCGGATCGAGCCGCGACAGATTGTTCGCCAGCGCCAAGCTGAGCGAGTAGACATTGCTGCTGCCGCCGATCAGCACCGCATCACGCTTGGGCGCATTGGTGTCGTAGAGCAAGTTGCCCGTCCATTCGGTCCCGGTATTCTGGAACCCACCGGTCACGCCATCGAGCAAGGCATTGGCGTATGGGCTCGCTGCGGTATTGCACACCGCAATGTTGTTGTACCAATGGTTGTTCTTCCCCTGGCTGTTGGCGAGCTCGCCGCGCCAAGTGCCGGTGTTGCGCGCATCGGTGTTGTTGAAGGCCACCGTGTTGTGGCGCACCGTCACGTTGTCGCTTTCGTAAGCGAGGATGCCGCAACCGCCGTTGTACGCCACGAGATTGTTCTCGATCAGCGTCTTGCCGGTGTAATTGCCTGCGGTGGAGCCGCCCTGGGTGTTGTGCGCATCGTCGATGATGATGCCGTTGCCTTCGGTGTGCACGGCGGTGATCGCAGCCGACTCGACGTTGGCGTAGACCATGTTGCGCCGGATGATGATGTGAAAGCCCGTCGCGGCGTCGTAGGCGCGCGCCTGGTAGACCGAAATCCCGCTGGTCTGATACAGGTTGGTGCCCGTGTTGCGGTAGACCGTATTGGCCTCGGCCAGCAAATAATCGCTGCTGTTGGCCGCAATGCCGCCGCCTCCGCAGTCGTGACAGAAGTTGCCCACCAACTGGATGTGATGGCTGCCTTGCACCTGGATGCCGTGATCTTTCGCGGCCTGAACATCCAGGCCTTCCACGCGGATCCAACCCACGTTGATCAAGGCCAACGCCGAATACGAGGCGCCCGCGGGCACCACCAATTTGGCCTTGCCCGGGTTCGCAGCGCGCACAGTGATGTACCGGCCCGCAGCACCCGAGCGCATCAACGAAACCGCACCGGTGTAGGTGCCGTCGCCCAGGATCACCGTATCGCCTGCGCCCACGACGGCAAAGGCACGGCTCACGGTGGCGAACGGTGCAGCCGCACTGCCGGCGGCGTTGTCATTGCCGTTGGGAGACACATACCAGGTGCGCCCGCTGGTGCCCGCCACGTAATCGGCAGGCCAAACCGCGGTCGCCGCATCGGGCGTGTTCGTGGGCGGCGTTTGCGGAGGCGTCACGGGCGCGGTGTCGGGCTCGGTTCCAGGCGTCGTGGCGGTGGCGGGATCGTCGTCGGAACCACCGCCGCAACCGGCGAGCCCGGCCGAGGCGGCCAGCGAGAGCAGCAGGAATGCGCGCCGATCGAGTACGCCGTGCTCGCGTCTTTCGATGGTTGCGGATTCGATCCGTTGGAACATGCGCGCCTCTCCTGGAATTGGTGTGCCGGAACAGCAGCCACCTTGCCAAAGGAAGCAGGCGCGAACAATGACGAATGTTCGTCATTTTGCTACATGTGCTGTGGCGCGCGGCACAAAATCGCGGGCGAAGATCGCAGACAAAAAGCGGCCCGAAGCCGCCGTGGCGAATCGCCAAAGAAAAACCGGGCGCCAGCTTTCGCCAACGCCCGGTCCTGAAATGAAAAATCCGCCGATTTGGCGGATTTCCCGATCACCCTGCCGCTGGCAAGGTGCCGAATTGGTGGAGAAGAGGAGGATCGAACTCCCGACCTTCGCATTGCGAACGCGACGCTCTCCCAGCTGAGCTACTTCCCCAATAAGGTCGCGCAGTATAACAAAGCCTGGCCGAATGCCAAAAGACCTTCATGCGCGTCCGATAGAATCCGGGGCAGAAAGGATCGCCATGAACATCACCCCGCCCTTTGGCTTCACCGAACTCGTCCCGGTCGACCAGCAGCACCGCATCCGCCGCAACCTCGGCCTGCCGGCGTTTTACGCCACCCAGAACGCCATTCCGGTCTCGATCGGCGAGATGCTGCTCGTCATGCGCGATCAGCCCATCGTCTTCACCCCGCTCGGTGACGGCCCCGAGCCGACCGGTTTCGTGCCGGTGGCGGTCTGCGGTCTGTCTCCGTCCGAAAACCTGCTGATGCAAGACGGCCAATGGGACCCGGCCGTGTATCTGCCGGCCTATCTGCGGCGCCACCCGTTTTGTGTGGCCTTCGGCCCGGCCCAGGGCGACCAGCAACGCGCGGCCATTCTGTGCGTCGAAAAATCGGCCTTGTCCGACGATGGCGACCCGGTCGCCAATCCGGACGGCACGCCGACGCCGGCCTGGCAAAACGCCCAGAATTTCGTCTCGGAAGTCGAAAACGACTTTGCGCGCACCCAGCAATTCTCGAAGCTTTTGTTCGATCTGAAGCTGCTCGAAGGCTTTTCCATGACCTCCACCCTGCCCGACGGCCAGGAGCTCAAGGTGTCGGGCATGTACCGGGTCTCGGAAGAAAAGCTCAAGGCCCTGCCGGCCGACCAGCTGCGCATGCTCATCGAGCGCGGCGTGCTGCGCCTGATCTACATGCATCTGACCTCGATCGAGCGCTTCCCCAGCCTGATCGACCGGCGCGTGCGCAAAACCGCCGCCGCCAACGACGCCGGCCAGCCGCAAGCCTGACGGATCGTCGCCCGGGGCGCACACCCCGGGCACCTGCAGCCGCGCGGCCACGGCTTGTCCGGGCCGCAACAGCCCGCCGACCGCAAATTGGCGCGGTCCGGCGCTTTCGTGCATGCTACCGGGCGCTGAATCATCCTCCACGAACGAGGGCACTATGCCGGTAGTCCTGGTTGCGAATCCCAAAGGCGGCGTCGGAAAGTCCACGCTTGCCACCAACATCGCAGGATATTTCGCTCGTCAAGGCCATCGCGTGATGCTGGGCGACACCGATCGCCAGCAATCCTCGCGCCATTGGCTGGCTTTGCGCCCCGCCAACGCTCCGGTCATCGACGCCTGGGACATCGACGCCAACGACGTCGCCCGGCCGCCGCGCGGCACCACCCATGTAGTGCTCGACACGCCCGCTGGCTTGCATGGTGACCGGCTCAAGGACGTGCTCAAGCTCGCCGACCATGTGGTCATTCCTTTGCAGCCGTCGATGTTCGACATCCTCGCCACGCGCGATTTCCTGGCTGAACTCGCCGAGCGCAAGCAGGTGCGCGAAGGCCGCGCCAATGTCGGGGTCGTGGGCATGCGGGTCGATGCCCGCACACGCTCGGCCGAACAGCTCGAACGTTATGTGGAAACGGTCGGCCTGCCGGTGCTCGGCATGCTGCGCGACACGCAAAATTATGTGCAGCTCGCGGCCCATGGCCTGACCTTGTTCGACATCGCGCCCTCGCGCGTCGCCAAGGATCTCGAGCAATGGGAGCCGCTGGCGCGCTGGCTGGACGCCGCCACGGCCTGAACCGGCGCGCCCGCGCCTTTAGATGCCGAGGGTTTCCGTCCAGGCCAGGGCGTGCAGATGGGCTTCGCTGACTTCGGCGCCGTCGAGCTGCAAGGCCATCGCGAGCATTTCCAGCGTTTCGAAATCCGAGTTTTCGCAGGCTTCGACCACTTGCAGGAACGGACCCAGCACGCCTTGACGATGCAAGAGCGCGTCGCTGACGTTTTCCGGTAGCTGCACGCTCGACAAGGCCTTTTCCATCGATACGCCGAGCATCACGTCCAGGGTCGAGAAAATGCCGACGACGAAGGCGTTGTCGCATTCATCGGGCGACAACAGCTTGTGCCCGAGCAGTTCCATCATGCGTCCGCGGGTCACGGCGGTACGGGCCAGCGCCGGCGCGACCGAGCCGTTGCGCACCGTGGCGAACAGCAAAGTGAGCCAGCGGAACAGCTTGTTGAAGCCGAGGATCATCACCGCGTGGCGGAACGAGGTGATTTCGCACATCAGGCCGAAGCCCGAGGAATTGATGTAACGCAGCAGCTTGAACGAGAGCGCCGGGTCGCGCTTGAGCACTTCTTCGATCTCGTGCAATTCGGCGTGCTTGAGGACCAGGTCCATGAGTTGCAGCACGTTCGCATAGGCCGGGTTGACGACCTTGGCCGCGACGGTCTGCGGGCGGGCAAAGTAAAAGCCCTGGAAGTAATGGAAGCCCAGATCGAAATGCCGACGGTACTGATCGCTGGTCTCGATCTTCTCGGCCACCAGTTTCAAATTTTTGTGCAATGCAGCCAGGCGCACGATCTGTTCGACGGCCGGTGCCGGCACCGACAGCACATCGACCTTGACGTAACTGACCAAAGGCAGCAACGCGGCATACGCCTTGGTCACGCCGAACGCGCCCAAAGCGATGCTGAACCCGCGCTGACGCAGGCTCTTGGCCTGCTCGGCCATCGCGACGATGCCCGCCGGATCGTCCCCGGGCACACGCGGCAGTTCGAGCACGATGTGATCGGAAAACACGATCTCGAAATGCTCGCCCGACAAGCCGTCGATCGCGCAATTCACGAAGGCGGCCTTGTCGCCGAACAAAGCGTCGGTCCCGAAATTGGACAGCGCGTTGAACATCAAGGCGGTGTCGGTAGCGGCGCTGTGGTGCACCGTCGAGGACTGAGCCTGCTCGCTGGTGCGCGAAAAAAGCTCGTAACCGAAGATCTGCTGCTGCCGATCGACGATGGGCTGGCGCGCAATGTAGGTCGTGGGCGCACCGCCCAGTTCAGCCAGGGTGCCCGCTTCAGGTTTGCCATCCCCTGGCGTGGCAAACGTCATCATCGAGGCCATGCAAAC
This sequence comes from uncultured Derxia sp., assembly GCA_963977835.1. Lineage (GTDB taxonomy): Bacteria > Pseudomonadota > Gammaproteobacteria > Burkholderiales > Burkholderiaceae_E > CAXBRX01. The sequence goes on along the minus strand of CAXBRX010000193.1, from coordinate 881 downwards.
TCCATCCCGGATTGTCGGTGTTGCTGCCAAACCGCGCGCGCCGCGCGCACAAGGCTTGGAAGATTGATCACGACCTCATGATCGCGCGGGCGGGGGCCGCCGGATCGCCCGAATTGACGGGCGGAACCCGCGCTAATTGCAGGACAACTTTGTCACGCTTGCGCGTCATGCCCGGGCGGCCATCCGTGGTCGGTGCACGCGCATCGGGTGTATCGTTGGCGCCATCTCAACGGAGGTCGATTCGCCATGATCTGGCTGTACGGGTTGTTCTTTGCCGCCGCAATGGCCAAATGGGCCGATGTGCAGTTTCTGCAGAACATCGGCTGGGCCTGGATCCTGGTGCCGCTGGCCCTGGTCGTCCTGTGGTTCGAATTGCTCGAACGCCTGTTCGGCTTCGACCGCCGCCGCACCCTCGAAGAGGTTGGCGTGACATTTGGCATCACGCGCGAGCGCACCCGTCAGATCGAGGCCGAGGAGCTGCGCCACCTGCGCTCGCCCAAGTTCATGCACAACTATGCGTTCGACCACGCCGAGCTCCGCCTCGAGGACGTCGAGCTCGACGACGACCGGATGCTCGGCGCGGTGGGGCAGGGCTTCGACCTGACCAAGGACTGGTTCGTCGAGGCCCGCCTGCAGATCGCCTCGCACACGCTTGGCGCCGCCATACGCGCGGCGGAGATCGCCAACGCGCATGCGAGCGAGCGCGTCCAGTTCGGCAGGCCCATCCGCGACTTCCAGGCCGTCGAGTTCATGCTCGCGGACATGGCCGTCGACATCTACGCGGCTAAGTCGATGCTCTACCGCCTCGCGGCCGAGATGGACCGCGGCCTCGACCGCAAGGTCGTGCATGCCCGCGCGAGCGCGCTCAAGCTCTTCTGCTC
>CAXBRX010000192.1:0-6751 GCA_963977835.1 uncultured Derxia sp. | reverse complement strand
TCTATCGCCATCCGACGAAGTACGCAGGATTCACGCCGGGGACGGGCGGAAACGCAATCTCCAGCCGCGGCTGCGGCGCACTGGCGTGCCGCCTGCTATCCCCTGCGGCCAAGATGGGGAGCGCGCGCCTGAGTACACGAGGGGACACGGATCGGATCCGGATGCTGGAACTCGCGACCTGGACCGCCGCGCAACTCGGGACGCCCCGCCAGACGCCGTTCTGCGCCGACGTGGTCGACTCCACCACCGTGCCCGAGGCCTCCGCGGCGGCGTTGGCCTTCGGGTCGGCGTCGGCGTCGGCCACCAGCAGCACGGTCTCGAGGAGATCCTCCAGACCGTCGCCGCGCTGGGCGGACACGTTCACGAACTCGGTCTCGCCGCCCCAGTCGGTGGGGATCACCTCGTGGGTGGAGAGCTCCTGCCGCACCTTGTCGGGGTTGGCGTTCTCCTTGTCGATCTTGTTGACCGCCACCACGAACGGCACCTCGGCCGCCTTGGCGTGGTCGATCGCCTCGATCGTCTGCGGCATCACGCCGTCGTCGGCGGCCACCACGATGACGGCCACGTCGGTGATCTTCGCGCCGCGGGCACGCATGGCGGTGAACGCCTCGTGGCCCGGGGTGTCGAGGAAGGTGATGACGCCGCGCGGCGTTTCGACGTGATACGCGCCGATGTGCTGCGTGATGCCGCCGGCTTCACCCGCGGCCACCTTGGTGCGGCGGATGTAGTCGAGCAGCGAGGTCTTGCCGTGGTCGACGTGGCCCATGACGGTCACGACCGGCGGACGCGCTTCGGCCTCGGCATCGCCGGCAGCGGCGACGTCGATGAGTTCGGCTTCCGGATCGTCGAGCTTGGCTGCGAGCGCCTTGTGGCCCATTTCCTCGACCACGATCATCGCGGTGTCCTGATCGAGCACTTGGTTGATCGTCACCATCTGACCCATCTTCATCAGGATCTTGATGACTTCAGCCGCCTTGACCGACATCTTGTGCGCCAGATCGGCCACGGTGATGGTCTCGGGCACATGCACTTCGCGCGTGATCGGCTCGGACGGCGCCTGGAAGGCCGCCTGGGCGGCTTCCTGCTTGTGGCGATGGCCCTTGGGGCCGCCACGCCAGGCCGAACTGCCGGCAGAAGTATCGCCGCGGGTCTTGATCGCGCGCTTCTTGGCCGCTTCTTCGTTCCAGGTGGACGCAAGCTTGGCCTGATTGACCTGCTTGGCACCGGTCTTGTTCTTGTCGTCGGGCTTGGGCGCTTCGGGCTTCGCGTTCGGCTTGTGCAGCGTGGTGCCGTCGGGCTTGGCTTCTGCCGGCTTGGCATCCTTGTCGGCCGGCGCTTTCAGCACCTTCTTGGGCTGCGACAGCATGCGGTTCATGGCCGCGACTTCGTCTTCGACCGCCTTGCGTGCACGCGTCAGTTCTTCGGCACGCTTTTGCTCGGCTTCGCGCTCGAGGCGCGCGGCTTCCTGCGCGGCCGCGGCACGGCGCGCAGCGGCTTCAGCCGCTTCGCCAGCCGCAGCAGCCTGCTCGGCCTGGGCGGCACGCGCTTGCGCTTCCGCAGCGGCCTTGCGCTCGGCTTCTTCGCGCTCGGCCTCCATGCGGGCCAGACGCTCCTGCTTTTCCTTGAGTTCGGCCGCCTGGCGCGCGAGCAATTCGCTTTGACGCCGCGCTTCTTCCTCACGCGCACGCAATTCCTGCTCGTCGATCACGGGAGCGGTCGGCGCTGCCGGTGCCTCGACGGGCGCTGCCGGTTCGTTGGCATCGCGCTGGACGAACACACGCTTCTTGCGCACCTCGACCTGGATGGTGCGCGACTTGCCCGACGAATCCGATTGCTTGATCTCGGACGTCTGCTTGCGCGTCAAGGTGATCTTGCGCTTCTCGCCGCCTTCGCCGCCATGCGCCTTGCGCAACATCTCGAGCAAGCGAGCCTTGTCGGCTTCAGTCAAAACGTCCGAAGCGGAAGTCTTGTCGACCCCGGCAGCGCGCAACTGCTCGAGCAGCGCGCTCTCCGGCATCTTTAGCTCGGCCGCAAATTGGCCGACATTGGTACTCGCCATGCAATCCCCGTGTGTTCTCGCTTAACGCCTGCCGCCGGTGTTCATTCGATCATGTGTGCACGCGCACGCATGATGATCGCCTTCGCGGTTTCTTCGTCCAAACCCGTCATCTCGCACAACTCGTCGGTGGCCAGATCGGCCAACTCGTCGCGCGTGTTCACGCCCTGGCCAGCCAGCTTGGCCACCAGTTCGTGATTCATGCCTTCCAGATCGAGCAGGTCTTGCGACACCTTGCCGACCTTCTCTTCGTTGGCGATCGCATCGGTCAGCAAGGCATCGCGCGCACGCTTGCGCAATTCCTCGACCGTGTCCTCGTCGAACGCTTCGATCTCGAGCATTTCTTGCAGCGGCACATACGCCACTTCCTCGAGCGTCGAGAAACCTTCATCGATCAGGATGTTGGCCACTTCCTCGTCGACATCGAGCTTGTTGACGAACAGATCGCGCACGCCCGAACGCTCGCCTTCGACCTTCTGGTTGGCTTCGTCCTGGGTCATGATGTTGATCTGCCAGCCCGTCAATTCGGCGGCCAGACGCACGTTCTGCCCGCTGCGGCCGATCGCGATCGCGAGGTTGTCCTCGTCGACCACCACATCCATCGCATGCTTGTCTTCGTCGACGACGATCGATTGCACGTTCGCGGGCGCCAGCGCGCCGATCACGAATTGCGCCGGGTCTTCCGACCACAGCACGATGTCCACGCGTTCGCCGGCCAGCTCGTTCGTCACCGCTTGCACGCGCGAACCGCGCATGCCCACGCAAGTGCCGATCGGGTCGATGCGGCGATCGTTGGTCCAGACCGCGATCTTGGCGCGCACGCCCGGATCACGCGCCGCCGAGCGGATGACCAACAGACCTTGCTCGATTTCCGGCACTTCGAGCTCGAACAGCTTCTTGATGAAGTCCGGCGAGGTGCGCGAAACGATGACTTGCGGCCCACGCGCCAGACGGTCGATCTTGTACAGGAAGGCGCGCACGCGGTCGCCCACGCGCAGATTTTCCTTCGGGATCATCTGATCGCGCGGCAGACGCGCTTCGACGCGGCCCGCTTCGATGATGGCGTCGCCCTTTTCCATGCGCTTGACCGATCCGTTGATGATCTGATCACCACGCTCGAGGAAATCGGCCAGGATCTGTTCACGCTCGGCGTCGCGGATGCGTTGCAGCACCGCTTGCTTGGTGTCTTGCGCGAAACGGCGGCCGAATTCGACCGGCTCGAGCTGCTCTTCGATGTACTGGCCGACTTCGATGTCGGGGATCATCTCGCGCGCATCCGACAGCAATTCCTGCTTGTCGGGCTCTTGCAAGCCGGCGTCGTCGGGCACCACCAACCAGCGGCGGAAAGCCTCCTGCTCGCCGGATTCGCGATCGACGCTCACGCGGATGTCGACTTCGGCGCCGGGAAACAGCTTCTTGGTCGCGGCCGCGAGCGCCAACTCCAGGGCGCCGAAGACCACTTCCTTGCTCACATTTTTCTCACGCGCAAGCGCATCGACCAGCAGCAAAACTTCGCGGCTCATCTGACCTTCCTTTTGAAATCAATCTTCGGGACAAGTCGTGCCCGCTCGACATCCGCCAATGCGAACTTGAGCAGCGATCGACCCCCCTGCACTTCGACCTCGATACCGATCTGATCGTCCTGCGGCGCAACCAACGTGCCTTCGAACGTACGCCGACCAGCGACCATGGTGCGCAGCTTGACCGTCGCCTCCTGACCGGCAAACCGCGCGAAATCTGCGAGCTTCTTCAAAGGCCGGTCCAGCCCCGGCGACGACACTTCCAAACGCGCGTAATCAACGTTCTCCACCGTGAACACGTGCGTCAACTGGTGGCTGAGCTTCTCGCAATCGGCGACGGTGACGGACTCAGCATCTGCACGGTCGATGCTCACGCGCAGCAGACCCTGCGCACTGCGCTCGACCTCCACGACCTCGTAACCGAGGCCGGTCGCGCTTTGTTCGATCAGCGCTTGCAGTTGCGGTAATCCGTATCCCACCGTAATCGATGTCCTTTTCGTCTTGATGCATCTTGTGCGCACAGGCTGTGCGATGCGCGCACCAAAAAAAAATGGGCGACAACCGCCCATTGTGTTTCCGTAATGCTTGGGTGGACCGCGACCACCGGGACTCAAAATACTGGTGGCTGCGGCTTAACCTTTGAATTATATGGAATTTGAGGCAATTCTTCAAACTTTGGGGCCGCGCACCCGGCCGCCCCGACGGCGCTGACCACCCGGCTTGGCGCTTCCGCCGCCTGTTTTCGGTGCACCGCCCTGGCGTTGCCCGTTGCCCGACTTGCCGCCGCCACGTGGGCCGGCCGCGCGGTTGCCATTCACATTCCCGTTCACATTGCCGTTCACATTGCCGTTCGCGTTGCCATTGCGACGCTGTCCGGTTTGCTGTGAAGTCCGCGCGGTCAAGGTGCCCGACGGCGGATTGCCGCGCACCGGCGACACCCCGAACATCGCTTCGGTCATCGTGGCCAAGGGCGAAATTTCCATCGGCCGGCCACGTTTGTCGCCCGATCGGCCGCCGCCCCTGCCACCCTCGGGCTGCGCGAGCTTCATGCCCAGGCGCGCGCACAAATGCGCCGCGTCCAGCATCGGCACTTCGACCCAACGGCCGCGCTTGAGGGTGCGCGGCAGCTCGATATCCCCATAGCGCACGCGGATCAAGCGGCTGACGGTCGCGCCGACCGCCTCGAACATGCGCCGCACTTCGCGGTTGCGACCTTCGCTGATCACCACGTGGTACCAATGATTCGCACCATCGCCACCGGCGTCTTCGATGCGCTCGAACTTGGCCGGGCCGTCTTCGAGTTCAACGCCATCGCTCAGGCGCTGGCGCGCTTCTTCCGACAACGCCGGGATGCAACGCACCGCGTATTGACGCTCTTGCGCAAAGCGCGGATGCATCAGACGGTTGGCCAGGTCACCGGAAGTGGTGAAGACCAGCAGACCTTCGGTGTTGAAATCGAGCCGGCCGATCGCGATCCAGCGCGCATTCTTGACCGGCGGCAGGCGATCGAACACGGTGGCGCGTTGTTCCGGATCGTCGTTGCTGACAATCTCGCCAGCGGGCTTGTGATAGAGCAGCACGCGCGGCGGTTTGGTGAAACCGCGCCGTTGCAGAATCTTGCCGTTCACCCGGACCTGGTCATTGGGTTCGACGCGTTGGCCGATGTGCGCCGGCTCGCCGTTGACCGAGACGCGCCCCGCGAGAATCAGGTCTTCCATCTCGCGCCGCGAGCCGATGCCGGCATCGGCCAACACCTTGTGCAACTTGGGCGCCAGCGCTTCGACCTGTTCCTGCGCCTGTTTCGAATTCGGCGGCGCGAAAGCCGAGCGCTGACCGCGCTTGGCGTTATTGGACTGGCGCGGGAAATCCTCTTCCACACGCTTGCCCGCGTCGTCGTCACGCGCGCCTTTTTGCCCGCGGGCCGGGGCGACTTCGCCTTCGACGGGTGCGGGTTCGACCAAGGCCTCGCTCAAAGTGGAAGAAGGACCGTCCGGTTCTTGCGGTGTCGTGGACGTGTCGATCGAGGAAATTTCGCTAGGCATGGAACACTCAGACCGATGGAGACGTATCGTGGTCGCCGGTGGGCGCGTCGGATGCGGGTAAGGAAGGTTCGAGATCAACGATGGGCTGATCATCGGATGAAGAAGCTGTGCTGGAGGCGACGATGGTTTCGTCGGCCGTCTGCGCAACGGCCGCGGTTTGTATCTCTGCCATCGCCATGGGCGGTGCGATCACGGTCTCAGCCGCAGGTGCCTCGGCCGTCACCGACGCTTCAAGCGCAGGCTGCTCGGCAGCCGGCTCGGGGGTCGATTCGGCCAGTTGGGTCGCGAAATCGATCACGGCTTGCCCGGCGATCGTGGGCGCCGCACCTTGCTGCAAAGGCGGCAATTCATCGAGCGCACGCAGACCGAGATCGGTCAGGAATTGACGCGTCGTCGCATACAGCGCCGGGCGGCCCGGTGCGTCACGGTGGCCGATCACATCGACCCAGCCGCGGTCTTCGAGCGCCTTGATGACCGGCGTCGAGACGGTGACGCCGCGAATCTCTTCGATGTCACCGCGGGTGACCGGCTGGCGATAGGCGATGATCGCCAGGGTTTCGAGGACGGCACGCGAATATTTGGGTGGACGTTCGGGGTTGAGGCGTTCGAGATACTCGCGCACGTCGAGCCGGGATTGAAACCGCCAGCCATTGGACAAGGTCACGAGTTCGAGGCCGCGCTCGCTCCAGTCCTGGCGCAATTCTTCGAGCAGCATGCGCACGGTATCGGCACCGAGTTCGTCCGCGAACAGGCGGCGCAACTCGCTGACCGGCATGGGCTCCTGCGCGCAGAGCAGCGCCGCTTCCAAGACCCGTTTTGCTTCCGATGTGTTCATTTCATGCGTCAAAGTCGGTCGACCGCCGCTTCATGCCGTGGCATCGACCTCGTGGCAACACGGATGCCGTGACCACCGCGTACGTTCGAATCAGTTCGCGGACTGGTGGCGCACCAATGCCGCCGTCGCGTCTTATCAGAATCTGAGAGTGATCATCCGGCGGCACTGCGCCGGATAAACAGCGGACCACCGATGTCCAGGTGGTCCGTGCTTGTTGATGCTGGTTGCGGGGGCAGGATTTGAACCTACGACCTTCGGGTTATGAGCCCGACGAGCTGCCAGACTGCTCCACCCCGCG
>CAXBRX010000191.1:0-6797 GCA_963977835.1 uncultured Derxia sp. | reverse complement strand
GCTGATCGCCGAAACCGGCGTGGTGCCGGCCGCCGGCACCGGCCGCGACGGCCGTATCACCAAGGGCGATGTGCTGGGCGCGCTCAAGGCCCCGGCGCCGGCCGCGCCGTCGATCCCGACCACGCCGAATCTGGCGCCCGCGCTGCCCGCCGTCACCGCCAATCTGAGCCCCGAAGCGCTGCTCGAAGGCCGGCCCGAACAACGCGTGCCGATGTCGCGTCTGCGTGCGCGCGTCGCCGAGCGTCTGCTGCAATCGCAAGCCACCAACGCCATCCTCACGACCTTCAACGAAGTCAACATGCAGCCGGTCATGGACCTGCGCAAGAAGTACCAGGAAAAGTTCGAGAAGGAACACGGCGTCAAGCTCGGCTTCATGAGCTTCTTCGTGAAGGCCGCGGTGGCCGCGCTCAAGAAGTACCCGGTGATCAACGCCTCGGTCGATGGCAACGACATCGTCTATCACGGCTATTTCGACATCGGCATCGCGGTCGGTTCGCCGCGCGGTCTGGTGGTGCCCATCCTGCGCAATGCCGATCAGATGAGCTTCGCCGACATCGAAAAGAAGATCGCCGAATTCGGCCAGAAGGCCAAGGACGGCAAGCTCAGCATCGAAGAGCTCACCGGCGGCACTTTCTCGATCTCGAACGGCGGCACTTTCGGCTCGATGCTCTCGACGCCGATCATCAACCCGCCGCAATCGGCGATTCTGGGCGTGCATGCGACCAAGGATCGCGCGGTCGTTGAGAATGGTCAGGTCGTGGTTCGCCCGATGAACTATCTTGCGATGAGCTATGACCACCGCATCATCGACGGACGCGAAGCGGTGCTCGGCCTCGTCACCATGAAGGAAGCGCTGGAAGATCCGGCGCGCCTGTTGTTCGGCATCTGATCGCGATCGGGAGATTCACACCATGGCACAACAATTCGACGTCGTCGTGATCGGCGCCGGCCCCGGCGGCTACATCGCCGCCATCCGCGCAGCGCAGCTCGGCTTCAAGGTCGCGGTGATCGAGAAGTACAAGAACGCGGTGGGCGACGCCAAGCTCGGCGGCACCTGCCTGAACGTGGGCTGCATTCCGTCCAAGGCCTTGCTCGAATCGAGCGAGAACTACGAGCGCGTGCTGCACAAGTTCGACACCCATGGCATCAAGGTCGAGGGCGCGAGCTTCGACCTCGCGACGATGATGAAGCGCAAGAACGACATCGTCGAGAAGATGACCAAGGGCATCGAGTTCCTGTTCCGCAAGAACAAGATCACCTGGCTCAAGGGCCACGGCAAGTTCGTCGCCGGCGGCACGCCGGTCAAGCTCGCCGTGACCGGCGACGATGGCAAGGTCGAGGACGTGGAAGCGAGCTACGTCATCATCGCCACCGGCTCCAGCGCGCGTCATCTGCAAGGCATTCCCGTCGACAACAAGCTCATCTGCGACAACGTCGGTGCGCTCGCGCTCGACGCGGTGCCCAAGAAGCTGGGCGTGATCGGTGCCGGCGTCATCGGCCTCGAACTCGGCTCGGTCTGGAAGCGCCTGGGCGCCGACGTCCACATCCTCGAAGCGATGCCGACCTTCCTCGCCGCCTGCGACGAGACCATCCAGAAGGAAGCCATCAAGATCTTCACCAAGGAGCAAGGCCTCAACATCTCGCTCGGCGTGAAGATCGGCGAAGTGAAGACCGGCAAGAAGGGCGTGACGGTCGAGTACACCGATTCGGCTGGCGCCGCGCAAAAGCTCGAATGCGACAAGCTCGTGGTCTCGGTCGGCCGCGTGCCCAACACCGATGGTCTGGGCCTCGAAAACGTCGGCATCCAGCCCAACGAGCGCGGCTTCATCACGGTCAACAAGCATTTGCAGACTTCGCAGCCCAACATCTTCGCGATCGGCGATGTGGTGCCGGGCCCGATGCTCGCGCACAAGGCCGAGGACGAAGGCGTGATGGTCGCCGAGATCCTGGCCGGCCAGCAGCCGCACATCGATTACAACTGCATCCCGTGGGTCATCTACACCAGCCCCGAGATCGCCTGGGTCGGCAAGACCGAGCAACAGCTCAAGGATGCGGGCGTGCCCTACAAGGTCGGGCAGTTCCCCTTCCTGGCCAACGGCCGCGCGCTGGGGCAGGGCGAGGCCAATGGTTTCGTGAAGGTGCTGGCGCATGCCGAGACCGACGAAATCCTGGGCGCGCACATCCTGAACCTGCATGCGTCCGAACTCATCGCTGAAATCACCGTGGCGATGGAGTTCAAGGCGAGCAGCGAAGACATCGCGCGCATTTGCCATGCGCATCCGAGCCTGTCGGAAGTCGTGCGCGAAGCCGCGCTCGCTTGCGACAAGCGTGCGCTCAACATGTAAGACCTGATCGGCGCGCGTCCTGCCTGGTGCGGGAGGCGCGCCTTTCTTTTCCGATCGTCGGTTCGGCACGCTTTGCGTGTTGCACCGCGTTTCGGGCATCGTTCCTTCCATGCCGCAACGTTCGCCGCCCTTCGTTCCGCACGACGTGCTTTCGTTTTACGAGCACGCCCTCAAAGTGCGCGGCTTCCAGTCCGATGCCGCCCAGCATCGTGCGGTCGAGCGCCTGCAAGCAATGTTCGAGGAATGGGTCGCCTACAAGCATGCGCGGCGCAACGCCTTCCTCAAGCTTGTCAGCCGCCCGGAATTGCCGCGCAGCGTCTATTTTTGGGGCGGGGTGGGGCGCGGCAAATCGTTTCTGATGGACGCGTTCTATTCGATGGTGCCGCTGGTGCGCAAGACGCGCCTGCATTTCCACGAATTCATGCGCAGCGTGCATCGCGAGCTCGATGAGCTCAAAGGCATGGCCGATCCGCTCGACGAGTTGGCGCGCCGCATCGCGAGGCGTTACCGCCTCATTTGTTTCGACGAATTCCATGTCAGCGACATTGCCGACGCGATGATTCTGTATCGCCTGCTCGATCAGTTGTTCGCCAACGGCGTGGTGTTCGTGATGACCTCCAATTACGAACCCAAGACGCTGTACCCGGACGGGCTGCATCGTGATCGCATCCTGCCCGCTATCGACTTGATTTACGACCGCTTCGATGTGCTCAATGTCGATAGCGGCGTCGATTACCGCAAACGCGCGCTCGAACAGGTGCAGGCTTATCACACGCCTTTGTCGGCCACGGCCGATGCGGCGCTGCGCGACGCTTATGCGCGGGTGGCGGCGGTGAAGGACGAAAGCCCGATGCTGCACATCGAGCATCGCGAAATCCGCGCCTTGCGGCGCGCCGGTGGCGTGGTCTGGTTCGATTTCGCGACGTTGTGCGGTGGCCCGCGCTCGCAAAACGATTACCTCGAGATCGCGGCGCAATTCCACACCGTGATTTTGTCGGGCGTGCCGCGCATGGGCGCGGCTCAGCATAGCGAGGCGCGCCGCTTCACCTGGCTCGTCGATGTGTTCTACGACAACCGGGTCAAGCTCATCATGTCGGCCGAAGTGCCGGCCGATCAGCTGTATACCGACGGGCGCATGGCCAACGAATTCCAGCGCACGGTCAGCCGCATCATCGAGATGCAAAGCCGCGAATACCTCGAAGCGCCGCGCCGCGAAACGGTTGCGCAGAACGCGCTGCATTGACGGCCCGCGCGGCGCGCGCCATTGTTGCGCCATGACCGCCGCCTGCGCCTTTCGCTTCTGGGACGATCCCACCCTGACCGAACTCGCGGTGCGGATCACCGCGATCGCGGGCGCCGAAGTGCGCGTCGATCAGACCATCTTCTATGCGCAGTCGGGCGGACAGGAAAGCGACCACGGCACGCTGGGTGGCATCGACGTGATCGATGCGCGCAAACAGGCGCACGCCGATGGCACGCCGGGCATCGTCTATACGCTCGCCACGGCGCCCGCCTGGCAGGTGGGCGAGACGGTCACGATGCGCATCGATGGCGCGCGCCGACATCGCCTGATGCGCCTGCATTTCGCCGCCGAGGTGGTGCTCGAACTCGTTTATCGCGCCTGCGCCGGCATCGAAAAAATCGGCGCGCACATCGGCCCCGACAAGGCGCGCATCGATTTTCTCTGGCCCCAGACCCTCGCGCCTTTGCTGCCCACTGTGCAGGCGCAGGCGATGGCCATCATCGATGCCGACCAGCCCATCGTCAGCGCGTTTTCCGATGCGGCGACCCTGCGCCGTTATTGGGAAGTGGAAGGCTTCGCGCGCGTGCCGTGCGGCGGCACGCATCTCAAGCGCACCGGCGAAGTCGGCACGATCGCGCTCAAGCGCAAGAATGTCGGCGGCGGCAAGGAGCGCGTCGAAATCACGCTCGCCTGAGCAGGGCGCGCGACACTCGGCGCGCCCCTTGTGATCAACGGAACGATCAACGGAACGATCAACGGAACGATCGATTCGTCAACGCGACAGCTTGGCGAAGGCCGCGGCCAGCGCGGTCTGCTGTTCGGCTTGCGGTCGGGCATCGCGGCGCGGGCCATTGTTAGTGCGCTGCGCATTGCGATTCGCGCCACCGCCCGCAGACGCGTCGGTGCTGCCCGGTTGGGCATCCATGCGCATCGACAGGCCGATGCGTTTGCGCGCCACGTCGATTTCCAGCACCTTGACCTTCACGATGTCGCCGGCCTTCACGACTTCGCGCGGGTCTTTCACGAACTTGTTCGACAGCATCGAGATATGCACCAGGCCGTCCTGGTGCACGCCGATGTCGACGAAAGCGCCGAAGGCGGCCACATTGGTCACCACGCCTTCGAGCACCATGCCCGGACGCAGGTCCTTGAGGTCTTCGACGCCGTCCTGGAATTGCGCGACCTTGAAACTGCCGCGCGGATCGCGGCCCGGTTTGTCGAGCTCGGCAAGGATGTCTTCCACGGTCGGCAGGCCGAAACGCTCGTCGACGAACTCGCGTGCCTTCACGCCGGCCAACGCCGCCTTGTTGCCCATCACTTCGCGCAGGCCTTTGCCGACGCGCGCCAGGATGCGTTGCACGACCGGATAAGCCTCGGGGTGGACGGCCGAGGCGTCGAGCGGTTCTTCGCCGCCGACGATGCGCAGGAAGCCGGCTGCTTGTTCGAAGGCCTTGTCGCCCAGGCGCGGAACCTCGCGCAAGGCGGCGCGCGAACGGAAGGCCCCATGTTGTTCGCGATGCGCGACGATGTTCTTGGCGACGCCGCCATCGAGGCCGGCCACGCGGGCCAGCAAAGGCGCGCTCGCGGTGTTCACATCGACGCCGACCGCGTTCACGCAATCTTCGACCACGGCGTCGAGCTTGCCCGCGAGGTTGCGCTGGTTCACATCATGCTGGTATTGGCCGACGCCGATCGCCTTGGGGTCGATCTTCACGAGTTCGGCCAGCGGGTCTTGCAGCCGGCGCGCGATCGAGACCGCGCCGCGCAGACTCACATCGAGGTCGGGGAATTCCTTGGCTGCGAATTCGGAGGCCGAATACACCGAGGCGCCCGCTTCGCTGACCACGACCTTGGTGAGCTTCAATTCGGGATGGCGCGCGATGAGTTCTTCGGCCAGCTTGGCGGTCTCGCGCGAGGCGGTGCCGTTGCCGATCGAGATCAATTCGACCTGATGCCGCTTGGCCAGCGCCGCCAGGCTCATGAGCGCGGCGTCCCAGCGCCGATGCGGTTCGTGCGGGTAGATCGTGTCGGTGGCGAGCAGCTTGCCGGTCGCATCGACGACCGCGACCTTCACCCCGGTGCGCAGGCCCGGGTCGAGGCCCATGGTGGCGCGCATGCCGGCGGGCGCGGCGAGCAACAAATCCTTGAGGTTCTGACCGAAGACGCGGATCGCTTCGTCCTCGGCGCGTTCGCGCAATTCGGCCAGCAATTCGGTTTCGAGCGTCGGCTGCACTTTCACGCGCCAAGCCCAGCGCACGACGGTAGCGAGCCAGGCATCGGCCGCGCGTTGCGCCTGGCGCACGCCGACCAGCGCGCCCAGCCGCGATTCGCAAGGATGCGGCTGGCGTTGGGCCACGAGTTCTTCGGCCGCATCGTCGAGCGTGAGCGCGATGCCGAGCAGGCCGAGCTGGCGGCCGCGGAAGATCGCGAGCGCGCGGTGCGACGGCACGGTGCTCCAGGTCTCGGCGTAATCGAAATAATCGCGGAACTTCTCCGCTTCGGCTTCCTTGCCGTCGGCGAGCTTGGATCGCACCACGCCTTCGGTGCGCAGTTTTTCGCGCAAGTCGCCGAGCACCTGGGCGTTTTCGGCAAATTCCTCGGCCAGGATGTCGCGCGCGCCGTCGAGCGCGGCCTTGGCATCGGCCACTTGTTCATTGAGGAATTTGGCCGCCTCGGTCTGCGGATCGAGCGTCGGGTCGTCGAACAAAGCGCGCGCCAAGGGCTCGAGCCCGGCTTCGCGCGCGCGCAACAGCCCGGCCGCCTCCGGCCGGTTGGACACGACAACGGCAATCGTCGCGTCCAGTTCACCCGCGCGAATGGCGTCGATGATCGACTGCAGGTTCGACCCGCGCCCCGAGATGAGAAGGCCCAGTCGGCGATTCACTGGAGGCACAGATAGCGGACGGCGGGGCTGCCCGACTCAACGTGACCGAGGTTGATCGGCGTCTCGCCGCGCTCTCGCAGGAGTTGAGTCGCCGCATCTCGATCGCCCGCTGCCACGATCAGCACGAGTCCGATGATGCCGAACATGCGGTCCTCCTCGGGGGAACGATTTCGACGTCAGCGTGGCACGGACGGACTGATGTGGCCAGAGACCTTCGGACGTTCCAGGGAGTACGGTTCGGTGGATGCAGGCCTTCACCAGCGAGCGACGAGGCGATGTGGTCGTGGTGACGCTGCGTCATCCGACGTCGCCGGTGAACGCCGTC
>CAXBRX010000190.1:0-6853 GCA_963977835.1 uncultured Derxia sp. | reverse complement strand
TTTTTCGAGTGCTCAGCGGGGCGGTTCAGATCACGGACATGGTGGCGGCCGTGACATTCTTGAATCGCTCGCGGAATTCCCCTTCGGAATACCGGGTGTTCTTGCCGATATGGCCGGCGCGGCGCATGTCGTCGAGGCGCGACGCGAATGACCGCGCCTTCGCTTCGTAATCGACGGCCGTGCGTTCGTCCTTGTTCAGTCGCGCTTCGGCAGCCTTGCCGAGCGCAACCCTCTGAAAACAACGGGTTTCGAAGTAATCGGATGTGCAGGTGGTTTCGCCTTGTCCGTCATCCCAGACGAACTTTGCGTCGTAATTCAATTGACCAGCGCTCATGGCATGCCCTCGAAGATGAATTCGTTAGACGGAAAATAGCCGTGAAGTTATAGAGGGTATGCGGTGAACATCAAGACTCTTTCATGGGTGTTCATTGATTCGGGCGTAACTTTGAATAAGCGCGGCGACTTACCTACAGAGCTTCTTGGCGCTCTGCGGTATAATCCAAAAGTTTCACTTTCAACCAGCCTTTCGTAGCGCTTAGCGACCCATCTCCCGCCCTCTTGTGCTCCCGGCCCGTGGCGACATGGGTTTTGGATACGTCCGCATCGGAATCGCGCACATTGGGCCCGGCGCCACGCAAGGCATGCTTTCGGAGTCCGCCTTGCTGCCGTCTTTCCAGACCAAACACCCAGTAGCGATCCTCGCACTTGCGGACGGCACGGTCTTCCGGGGTTTTTCGATCGGCGCGCCCGGCCATACGGTCGGGGAAGTCGTGTTCAACACCGCGATCACCGGTTACCAGGAAATCCTGACCGACCCGAGCTACTGCCGACAAATCGTCACGCTCACCTATCCGCACATCGGCAACACCGGCGCCAACGCCGAGGATGTCGAATCCACCAAGGTCAACGCCGCCGGCCTCATCATCCGCGACCTGCCTTTGCGTGAGTCCAACTTCCGCAGCACCGAAACCCTGAGCGCCTATCTGCAGCGCGAGAATGTGGTCGCCATCGCCGGCATCGACACCCGGCGCCTGACCCGCATCCTGCGCGACAAGGGTGCCCAGGCCGGCGCGATCCTTGTCGGTGAAGATGCCGAAGAAGCGATCCGCCTCGCGCGCACCTTCCCCGGCATGGCCGGCCTCGACCTCGCCAAGGTCGTGACCACCGACCGCGCCTACGACTGGACCGAGACCGAATGGCGTCTGGGCACCGGCTACGGCAAGCTTGCCGATCCGAAATTCCATGTCGTCGCCTACGACTACGGCATCAAGCGCAACATCCTGCGCATGCTTGCCGAGCGCGGCTGCCGCGTGACGGTGCTGCCCGCGCAAGCGAGTGCCGACGAAGTCATCAAGCTCAAGCCCGATGGCGTCTTCCTCAGCAACGGCCCCGGCGACCCGGAACCGTGCGAGTACGCGATCGCCGCCGCGCGCGAACTGATCGAACGCGGCTACCCGACCTTCGGCATCTGTCTGGGCCACCAGATCATGGGCCTGGCCTCGGGCGGCAAGACGCTCAAGATGAAGTTCGGCCATCACGGCGCCAACCATCCGGTGCAAGACCTCGAAACCGGCCAGGTGCTCATCACCTCGCAAAACCATGGTTTCGCGGTCGATCCCAAGACGCTGCCCGACACTTGCAAGGTCACCCATGTGTCCTTGTTCGACGGCACGCTGCAAGGCTTCAAGCGCACCGACAAGCCCGCGTTCTGCTTCCAGGGCCACCCCGAAGCGAGCCCCGGCCCGCATGACATCGGCTATCTGTTCGACCGCTTCATCGGTCTGATGCAGGAGCGCGCATGACGGTCGCCCAGGTACGCGCCGCGCTCGGCGAAGCCGCGCAGGCGCTCGATGCCTTGCTGGCCGACGAAGCCACGCAAGCGCTGATCGACCAGGCTGCAGGCTTGCTCGCCGATACATTCACCGCGGGCGGGCGCGTCTACAGTTGCGGCAACGGCGGCTCGATGTGCGACGCCATGCATTTCGCCGAAGAACTGACCGGCCGCTTCCGCAACAACCGGCGCGGCTTCGCGGCGATGGCGATTTCCGACCCCGGCCATTTGAGCTGCGTCGGCAACGATTACGGCTACGACCAGGTTTTTGCGCGCTTCGTCCAGGCGCATGGCCGCGCGGGCGATGTGCTGCTCGGCATCACCACCAGCGGTTCGAGCCGCAACATCATCGAAGCGGCCAAGGCCGCGCGCGCGCTCGGCGTGAAGGTCATCGTCCTGACCGGCAAACGCGACGCCGCTATTCGCGAATGGGCCGACATTCTCATCGCGACGCCCGGCGGGCGTTACGCCGACCGCGTGCAGGAATTGCACATCAAGGTCATCCACATCCTGATCGAACTGGTGGAGCGCCGTCTGGCGCCCGACAACTATACGAACGAGGCCACCCACCATGCCTAAGCGCACCGACCTGAAAAGCATCCTCATCATCGGCGCTGGCCCGATCATCATCGGCCAGGCCTGCGAATTCGACTATTCGGGCGCCCAAGCCTGCAAGGCGCTGCGCGCCGAGGGCTACAAGGTCATCCTGGTCAACAGCAATCCGGCGACCATCATGACCGACCCCGAGATGGCCGATGTCACCTACATCGAGCCCATCACCTGGCAGGTGGTCGAGAAGATCATCGCCAAAGAGCGCCCCGACGCCATCCTGCCGACCATGGGCGGCCAGACCGCGCTCAACACCGCGCTCGATCTGCACAAGCACGGCGTGCTCGACAAATACAAGGTCGAATTGATCGGCGCCTCGCCGGCCGCGATCGACAAGGCCGAAGACCGTCTGAAGTTCAAGGACGCGATGACCAAGATCGGCCTGGGCTCGGCGCGTTCGGGCATCGCGCATTCGATGGACGAAGCCTGGAGCGTGCAAAAGACGATCGGCTTCCCGGTCATCATTCGCCCGAGCTTCACGCTCGGCGGCACCGGCGGCGGCATCGCTTACAACGCCGAAGAATTCGAGACCATCTGCAAGCGCGGCCTCGAAGCCTCGCCGACCAACGAACTGTTGATCGAAGAATCGCTGATCGGCTGGAAGGAATACGAGATGGAAGTGGTCCGCGACCGCGCGGACAACTGCATCATCGTCTGCTCGATCGAGAACCTCGACCCGATGGGCATCCATACCGGCGATTCGATCACGGTCGCCCCGGCGCAGACGCTGACCGACAAGGAATACCAGCTCATGCGCAACGCCTCGATCGCGATCCTGCGCGAGATCGGCGTCGACACCGGCGGCTCGAACGTGCAGTTCTCGATCAATCCGAAGGACGGTCGCATGATCGTCATCGAGATGAATCCGCGCGTGTCGCGTTCGTCCGCGCTCGCTTCGAAGGCTACCGGCTTCCCGATCGCCAAGGTCGCGGCCAAGCTCGCGGTCGGCTACACGCTCGACGAATTGCGCAACGAAATCACCGGTGGCGCTACGCCCGCGAGCTTCGAGCCGACCATCGATTACGTCGTCACCAAGATTCCGCGTTTCGCGTTCGAAAAATTCCCGCAGGCCGATTCGCATCTGACCACGCAAATGAAGTCGGTCGGCGAAGTGATGGCGATCGGCCGCACCTTCCAGGAATCGTTCCAGAAAGCGCTGCGCGGGCTTGAAGTCGGCGTCGATGGCATGAACCAGAAGACCGTCGATCGCGAAGTGCTCGAAGAAGAACTCGGCGAGCCCGGTCCGGAACGCATCTGGTATGTGGGCGACGCGTTCGCCCAAGGCTATTCGGTCGACGAGGTATTCAACCTCACCAAGATCGATCCGTGGTTCCTGGTGCAGATCAAAGAGATCGTCGATCTCGAACTCGACATCGAAAAGCTCACGCTGGCTGATTTCGACGCCGACACGCTGCGCGCGCTCAAGCGCAAAGGCTTTTCCGATCGCCGCCTGGCCTATCTGCTCGACACCACCGAAAACGAAGTGCGCAAGGCGCGCCATGCGCTCGGCGTGCGGCCGGTGTTCAAGCGCGTCGATACTTGCGCGGCCGAATTCGCGACCAACACCGCTTATCTGTACTCGACCTACGAGGAAGAGTGCGAAGCGCTGCCGACGAACAAGAAGAAGATCATGGTGCTCGGCGGCGGACCGAACCGCATCGGCCAGGGCATCGAGTTCGATTATTGCTGCGTGCATGCGGCGCTCGCGCTGCGCGACGACGGGTACGAGACCATCATGGTCAATTGCAACCCGGAAACCGTCTCGACCGATTACGACACTTCCGACCGCTTGTACTTCGAACCGCTGACGCTCGAAGACGTGCTCGAGATCGTCGACAAGGAAAAGCCCGCGGGCGTGATCGTGCAATACGGCGGCCAGACCCCGCTCAAGCTCGCCAAGGCGCTCGAAGCCAATGGCGTGCCCATCGTCGGCACCTCGCCCGAATCGATCGACATCGCCGAAGACCGCGAACGCTTCCAGAAGCTCTTGGTCAAGCTCCAATTGCGCCAGCCGCCCAACCGCACCGCGCGCACCGAAGCCGATGCGCTCGCGCTCGCCAACGAGATCGGTTATCCGCTCGTCGTGCGTCCGAGCTATGTGCTGGGCGGCCGCGCGATGGAAATCGTGCACGAACAAAAAGACCTCGAACGCTACATGCGCGAAGCGGTCAAGGTCTCCAACGATTCTCCGGTGCTGCTCGACCGCTTCCTCAACGATGCGATCGAGGTCGATGTCGATTGCCTGTGCGACGGCAAGCGCGTCTTCATCGGCGGCGTGATGGAACACATCGAACAAGCCGGCGTGCATTCGGGCGATTCGGCCTGTTGCCTGCCGCCGTATTCGCTGTCGGCCGAGACCGTCGAAGAACTCAAGCGCCAGACCGTGCTGATGGCCAAGGCGCTCAATGTGGTCGGCCTCATGAATGTGCAATTCGCGATCCAGCAATTGCCCGACGAATCGGGGGCGCGCCGCGATGTGGTCTTCGTGCTCGAAGTGAATCCGCGCGCGTCGCGCACCGTGCCGTATGTGAGCAAGGCGACCGGCCTGCAACTGGCCAAGATCGCCGCGCGCTGCATGGTCGGCCAGACGCTCGATGAACAGAAGATCGGCGCCGAGGTGATCCCGCCTTACTACTCGGTCAAGGAAGCGGTGTTCCCGTTCGTGAAGTTCCCGGGCGTCGACACCATCCTCGGGCCCGAGATGAAGAGCACCGGCGAGGTCATGGGCGTGGGCCGCACATTCGGCGAGGCGTTCGTGAAGTCGCAGATCGCGGCGAGCACCAAGCTGCCCAAGGACGGCACGGTGTTCCTGAGCGTGAAAGACCAGGACAAGCCCAAATGCGTCGAAGTCGCC
The DNA here is from genome assembly GCA_963977835.1 of uncultured Derxia sp. GTDB lineage: Bacteria > Pseudomonadota > Gammaproteobacteria > Burkholderiales > Burkholderiaceae_E > CAXBRX01. Next base: position 1,559 of record CAXBRX010000190.1, on the reverse strand, counting down.
AAGGGTCTGGTCGATCTGGGCTTCAAGCTCGTCGCGACCAAAGGCACGGCGGCTTATCTGGCCGAACGCGGCATCGCGGTGCAGCCGGTCAACAAGGTCACTGAAGGCCGGCCGCACATCGTCGACATGATCAAGAACAACGAGATCGTGTTGGTCGTGAACACGGTCGAGGAAAAGCGTTCGGCGGTGGCCGATTCGCGCTCGATCCGCACCACGGCGCTGACCGCGCGCGTCACGGTCTACACCACGATCGCGGGTGCCTGGGCGGCCGTCGAGGGCATGCGGCATGTGCAGGCGCTCGAGGTCTACGACGTGCAGTCCTTGCATCGCAGCCTGCAAGCCGCCTGAGCCTGCGCACACACCCGGCGGTGCCAAGCGCCGGGTGTTTGCGCACCGGCGTCGCCCACCGCGCAGCCGGGTCTTGCGCATGGCGGGATTTGGGCTATCATCCGCCCGAACACGAGCCCCGAGGCAACACGCTTCGGGGCGATTTTTTTGGTCCCTTCATCCGAAGCAAAGCGAAGCACATGGCGACTGTCCCGATGACCAAGCAGGGCGCGGAGCTGCTCAAGTCCGAGCTGCAGCGGCTCAAGGCCGTCGAGCGTCCGAACGTGATCCAGGCGATCAAAGAGGCGCGCGAAAAAGGCGATCTGTCCGAAAACGCGGAGTACGACGCGGCCAAGGAGCGGCAAGGCTTCATCGAAGGCCGCATCCTCGAACTCGAAGGCAAGCTGGCCGCCGCGCAAGTGATCGATCCGTCCGAACTCGATGCCGATGGCCGCATCGTGTTCGCGTCCACGGTCGACCTCGAAGACCTCGATTCCGGCGATAAGGTGACTTATCAGATCGTCGGCGACGACGAGGCCGATCTCAAATTCGGCAAGATTTCCGTGTCGAGCCCGATCGCGCGCGCGCTGATCGGCAAGTACGCGGGCGACGCGGTCGTGGTGCAAGCGCCGGGCGGCAAGCGCGAATACGAAGTCATCGACGTGCGCTATGTCTGAACTGGCGCCCGAAGACCTCAAGCGGCGGGTCTGGGCGCTCCAGGGGCGCCGGCTGCGGCTGATGGTGATTTGCGCCTGGTGCGGCCTGACCTGGACCGTCGGTTATGTGGTCGCGCCGGCCTTGTTCGGCATGCTGTCCGGGCGCGCGCTCGCAGGCGACATCGCCGGTGCCTTGTTCCAGATTCAAGGCTGGGTGTCGGTGGTGGTCGGCTTGTTGCTGCTGGTCATGGCGATGTTCGTGCCGCCGCCTCCGGGCGAGGTGCGGCAATCGACGCTCGCGCAAACCGATGTGCGCATCGTGATCGCGATGGTGATCTGCACGCTGATCGGGTATTTCGGGCTGCAACCCTTGATTTCGGTGCTGCGCGGCGCGATGGCCGCGCATGCCCAATTGGATGACGGGACGTCGATCGATGCCCAGTTCGCCATCGTGCATGGCGTCTCGGCCGCGTTCTATCTCGGGCATTCGCTGCTGGGCGCCTGGCTGGTGATGCGCCAGGCGCGCTAAAGGCGCAGCGCCCGGCGGTTCAGTCCGTCGAGCGCTTCTTGGTCGAT